>JAPCJV010000005.1 GCA_027886785.1 Nitrososphaerota archaeon
TAGCTAGATTGATCAAGTCAGGGTCCAGCCAAACTTTGAGCTCATCGCGAGTCAGCACTTTGTTAACGGGTGAAGTTAGCCCCAGATCGCAGATGAATTGATCAAGCTTTTGCCCTTTCTCATACTGGAATTTCGTGGTATATTCCTTCAAGGCTTCACGAATCAAATTAGTAAGATCACTCCCCTCTCTTCTCGCAAGAAGGATCGCAGCATCCATTATTTCCTTATCTTGCTCTCTAAAATTAAGTGGATGGACCCACCGGGGTTTCAAAGTCAAGCTAAGAAAACCCTTTGTAATGTTGTACTGCATACATGTACTGCATGGAGTGTCATGGAGTTTCTTCATCTTCTTCAGCTACTATCATAGAATCTACGTCTACGTATTTTGGCACCCAGCCTCCTCCTTCTTTGAGCGCTCGTTCAATTCCCTTCGGGGTAGCCCTCCAGGTTCCGAAAGTCTCCTCGCCAAGGGGATGGATCTCTCCCTTGACGACGAGATTTTTTCTGGAGAACTTTATGATCGTCTCCACAATCTTCTTTTTGGATTCTGGATAGACCGCTTTCAGATCTGTTTCAGTCAGCTCCTTGAACCACTTACTTTCCACCACCTTCAATACGACTTTGGTATGTTGTCCCAAGGTCGGAGATTTTGCGAGGACACATAAAATGGGAATCTCTGGATTACTTCGCACAGGTGCCCTAGTTTTCGCAGATACGAAAGTTTTCTTTTTCCTAATTCTCTTGGATGGAGTAACTTCTTGAACTTGGGATGATGTGCGGTTTGTCCTTCTAGGAACCGATTTTCCTTCAGCGAATGATTCATTTTTCGACATCTATTCGGTCGAAACACGCCACAGCACACAGCATTGCAATAAATGCACTCGTCTGGAAGGACAGACGAGGAGCCCTGCAGACGTTATGCATTATTCTTTGCTTGCATCCACCACCCACTTGGATGAACGATGATCTGGTAGCCTCAAACGTGCAAAAAACTCCTGAATCCTTTCGGTATTCGAGACATACAGTTTCGCATACGAGATCTGATTTTTTCTCTTACCCCAATTTATCGTCCAGGGAATCGATTACGTAGCCGACACTTAGTGGGAGAAGTAGGGCAGTTCCCAAGAGGAAGGCTGCTAATAACATCCAATAGTCACCGAGATACGATTTCCACCAGACATCGAGATTCCCGGAAATAAAACTTGGAAGAGTGGAAGATAAGAATGGAGAAGAGAACCAATTATCGCTGGGCGGGGCAAGGACTCCCACTAGGGCTGCGATCCCATTCACGACGACCCCAGTTGCAAATAGAAGATATGCGAATGTGTACGAGTATTTTCCGTTAGCCTCAGAAATAACGAATCCTGCGGGGATGAGCAGAAAGGGAATCGAGGAAATTATGAGCCGGGGACCGAACGAAAGCCCACCCAGCGGGTCATACCACGAAGAATAGAGCCCTAAAATTCCCAAGAAGATTGAAAGAAAAAGAAGAGCTTCCCTGTCAGTGTGCGAATTTCTGAGCATTTTCCACATGCCCCATACTCCCAAGAGTAGAATGGGCGAATAGGAGAATAACCCGCGCATAGGAGTGAACAGGTTCAAGAATACTCCCAGGTGGACCGGGAAGTTGAAATTAGCAAATACCGAAGAGCTGTGCAAGAAAAGCTGTTCTGAAGTGGTAAAGAGAGTACCAAAACTCAGATAGTTGTAGAGACCGAGCGAGAAAAGAGTAACCAGCACAGAACTAGAAAGAAATGCAAAAACTGATTTCAAAATGGTGGTTAGTTTTTTCTTTCTCATTCCAAACAAGAGGTACAGTGCAATTATCGGGATTAGAATTCCGTTGACATAGTCCACAAAGGTCGCACACGCGATCGCGAGGCCACAAAGAAATGGTAGGATGAAGTTATGAGTTCCTGTTTTATTGTTAGGTTGTCCTGTAGCAAAAGTGTTGGCCCGATCAAACTTGATCACTAGAAAGATTGCAATAAGATCGAAGAGACTAGAGACATCGCTCTGAAACAAATACCCGGCGAAGGGCCAGCTTATCGTAGAAAATGCATAGCTAAAGGCTACAAACGCTGAAATTTCTTTCTTGAAATAATAATTGGAAATCTTGTACACAAAATATGAGCCAAGCGAGTTGGCGAAAGCAATCGGAGCTTCTGTCAGCAGGAGTACACTTCCAAACTGGGTGAAGTGTCCATTCAAGAGGAAACCAATGATCGCAAAGGGCAGAGTGAAGAATGCAACCCCCGGAGCGTTTGCCATGAAGTAATTTCCGTTATATTGGAAGACGTCTACGCTCTTTGGATCAAAGGAGCCCACTTTTCCTAAAATGAAGGAATGGTTTGCCCAGACCGAATATTGAAATTCCACGATCGCAGTGGAGTGGTCCGTAGCCCAGACTTCGTTCAAAGTGGCGAGATATACCGCAAGCGTGGAGAGGAAAATGATTAGTCCGAGATATCTTGCAAATGAGCCAAATCGCGATTTCGGTTTTCTTGCCTCCGCCTTCCTATCGTTGGTAAACCTCGATCCCTCGTTCACCTCGGTTCGATCCCGAAGTTTCCCATCGGTCGAACCAGTGATCACAAAAAGTTCGAGCGATCAGATCAGAGAGGAATTATTTGAGACTAGGCACGAGACATCCTGTTCTAATCACCAGAACGGCAAGATAGATTCGTGATTCTTGAGAAGCATCTGCTACTAAATCCGTCTCAATTTATTTAGGCCGGCTCGGCAGACTCTATTCCCAGAGTCTATCTGGTAGCTACTCGATCAATCACCATGAGACGCAAAGAAAGCTGCAGGGACAGGATCAACTCTGCCCTTTTTGTCATCGAGGACTGCATGATCAATGCATTACTAAACAGAATTTTCTTTGTTGCTGCCAAGAAGAGACTTCGAGACAAGCCGCCATATTGGACGGTATTGAATCACCGAACCCGAGAAGGAATTCTACGGGTGGAATATCAGGCCCAACTCGAGGAACAGTTCACGCTGACAAGCCGTACGGTGGACTAAACAAAAGTATCAAAGCGCCGGTTGAAAAAGCGCCATCGGGCTGAGAGCTATATCGTGACGTACTCCCAAGATCCCACGTCCCTTCTAGATTCCTTGAGAACCTGAATTGCAATTGGACAAAATTAGTGTTGTTTACAGCAACTTTTTGATCGTACTCGCAATAATTTTTTCATCGCCGTCAGCGAGAAGTAATGTGTTGATCTCCAGACTTCTTCCACCGTGGTAGTACACCCAGATGGACGGATCCCCACCCATAAGTTTTTGGTGCAGATCGGCGATTTGCCCTGGACTCCTTCCTTCAAAATCGATTTTGATCCCAAGTTGGTGGTAACCGATTCCTTCGGCAAGCGTGTCTGGCCAATCGGAGAAGCTCACCTTTGCAATATCTGAGAGAGCGCTTTTAAGGTTCTGAATTTTGTGAAGAGCGGGTTCCACTCGTTCCTTTTGGTGATCCATGGCAATCCATCTTTTTAGGGCGGCCAGAGTCCCCACGATCTCCTGCCGGTCGAGTTTGTATCCCCTCCCAATGCTCCTGTAGAATCCAGGCTTAGGATCGTATGCACCTGCTTCCTGTCCGATGAAACTGTGCAGCGACACCGCTTCTATGAGATCTTTCCTACCGCAGACCCATCCGGCAGAGTTCGCACCCCCTACATACTTTGACGCATAGCATACGAGATCCGCCCCCATTTTTGCAAACCTGCTCAAGAGTTCAATGGGGTACGTCTGACCGGCGGCATCCACTATTATCGGGACTCCATGTCTATGACCGATTTCTATGACTTGTTGGAGAGGTAGAATATCCGACCTTGAATCCGGATAGTCGGGGACCATGAAATGGATCGCAGCTGTCTTGTCGGTGAAGGCGGCCTCGAGGTCCTCGGGTCTTGCACCCCACACCTCGTGTCCCACCTGTACGAACTTTCCACCCGGGACCTCCATGCTTCTGTCGTACATCCCGGGTTCGCCGGTGTGAGCGCCCCTCAGATTCCTTTGAATGATGATTTCATTTTTCATTCCTGAGGTATCCGGAAGACGTCGCATTTTCTCCGGATCCTTTCCAGCGATGCACGCAGCTGCAGATAACACTAGGGCGGCAAAAGATCCGGAGGTAACGTGCGCTGCCTCCGCCCCGCAAATACGGGCAATTTCCTTGCCGACCTTGTCCTCGAGCTCCCAGATCCCGCACCAATTATTCGTCGCTTCTTCCATCGCATCGAGAGTGGGCTTGGGAAGTACTGATCCTCCGAGTCGCGTAATGGGGAATTGTCCGTTGATCACGCGCCGGACTCCCAGCACTTTGTACGAACTCATTTTGTGATCACTATACTTCAATCGTTGTCGCATTCAAGCATAACTTATTAACTGCTCTCCCGCCCTAGCAGAGCGGTGTTTTTACTTGTTCCAAAATGGTTTAGACAATCGTGTTCACATTTCAAAGAGCGCAATACTAGCTATTTCTCTAATCTGCTTTCTTGCATTGTCCTTAGCTCCCTTCCTTCAAGCAACTGCGGCAACCAGCACTGTAACTACTTCCACTGAAGCGGGGTATGCCGTTACAGCACCAGCGAACTCTGTTAAAGCAGTGAGGGGTTCATTCCACGTACCTGCCGTTACCTGTCCAAGTGGCGAGCAAGTGGATTTCATCATTGGAATGGACAACTATCCTTCTTGGTTCACGTTTGCGAAAGCGAACGAGGTGGGAGTGGACGCGAGGTGTAATGGTAACACTGCTAACTATTTTGCGTTTTACGTGACCCCTGGTTCGAACCTTAACTTCGCTGGGAATGTCAAGGCGGGCGATTTGATCAAAGGGTCGGTCGCTTATGTGAATGGCGTGGTGTCTCTTTCGCTGAAAGACATCACGAGTGGCCTTAGTATCTCAAAGACCTCGAGCGGGGTCGGCATTTCCAGAAGTGTGGCTGGATGGCTTGTGGCTACGGGAGGGGTGGCACTGCCCAACTTTGGCACGTTCGGAGCTGGAGTCGGGCACACGGGAGTTTCTAAAACTGACACAGCGACAATAGGAACGCATACTGGCTCCATCGGATCTTTCGCCCCCATTGCAGGAGACACAGTAGTGCGGATTCAGATGAGCGATCCCTCTGGAGGCGCCGCCACGACGTCATCGCTTACCAACGGCGGCACAAGCTTCACTGATGTTTGGAGCTAAAATATTTCGCAAGTAAACAAACGTTTCAGCCGACAGCGATTTTCCATAATTCATAGAGATGTAAGAATCGTTCCTTGTTAGGGCTCTTTTTCGTCAATGATTCCTCGTTGAACTCTGTAGCCGAAAGCTTTCTCAATATTGAAGCCATCCAAGTTCTCGTCATCAGCAAATAATCCGCATGCGCGACATTTTTCCAGACAATCTTTCACGTAGGCAAAATGCTTTCGCAAATCTGTAGCCTTGATGAAAGCTTTATGCATTCTTCCTTGTTCAATCTCCACTAGATGCCAGAGCCCCCATGTTAGATAGTCAAGCAAGATCAGAGACTTGAAGAGCTCGATTCTATTAGCGAGGCTGGGGTCTCTTCTCCACTTGGAGTATTCTAGAAGAAAATCCTTCTGTCTCTCAGCTGGAAATTCTATCCCGAAACCGTAGAAGATCCTGGCAATTTCCGCGGCGGGATCCCAAATGCCAAAGCTTTCCCAGTCAATTAAGCAGATTCGACTATTCGATTGCAAAATTGTATTTTGAGCGCCCGGATCTCCGTGGCAAGGCACCTGAACGTTTGGGATTTCTGTTTTTGAAACAAAATTCTCTGCGCTGGATATTGCCTCGTCTAGAACTTCAATCAATGCATCCAGTTTATGGGAGTAGCCGGCACTTCTGACATAATTCAGATGCATTTTCGATTGTGCAATGAATGATTCGTAAGTACTACCACGGTTCCTAATTTTGAAATAAATATTTTCGGATGAGATGGAATTAACTCTTGCCACAACTTTGGCGAGATTTCTCACGACTTGCAGTTTCCTTATTTGACTGGGTCTTTGGTCCAAGGAAGTACCTTCTACAAATCCGAGTATCAGAACAGAATCTTCAAAGGACGTTCTCGTTTCGTCAAGATGGTACGCTCCGGGAGCGAGCCGGAACTTCTCTAAGGTTCTAAGTATCCCAAATTCTTCCCGAGTTTTATCCCGGCTGTCAGGATCCATATTAATTCTGAAAATATACTTTCTCCGATTTGCGGAGACGCGAAAATTGAGATTTGATTCGCCCAGTCCCAAGCCGCGTGATTTTTCTCACTTTGATTTTGTCCCGCAGTCCCAGGTTGGAGGGCGAGAGAGCGTCAAAGTACGTTTGAATCTTTTTTTCATAACTCTTCTTTGCAGATTCTTTTGAGATTTGGGGCGAGAGGTTTCACAGCTCGGTTAAGCATGATAAAGAGACTAAAATCGACCGAGTATCCAAGGGCTGAAACGAGCTAGTTAATAGCTCTTTTTTAGAATTCTGGATCCCGTTAGAATGAAGGCGTCGTCGAAAGAGCCTACGCGACTGTGGGATATACTTGAGAGAGCGGCTCGCGATGAAAACAGAATCGCCATGATTGAGCCGGGCGAAGAAGAGGTAGCTTCCTTACGAATTAGCTACGGTGAACTTTCTTCTGACACGAGGAGGCTCGCCAATGGAATACGCTCGTTGGGAGTGACACAAGGCACTCGCGTGGGATGCTTCCTTTACAACGGTGCGGAATTTGTCAAGCTGTGGTTTGCAGTGTCTCTACTCGGAGCAATTCTCGTTCCATTCAATACCGCCCTAAAAGGGCTATTGCTGGAGTACCAAATCAAGGATAGCGAAATTTCTATTCTATTTTTAGATTCCAGATTGGAAGAATCTCTTCCTAATTTGAAAAATTCCAATGTCAATAGATTGGTGTTGGTGGTCAAAAGAAGAAAAGATCCACCTAAAAACTTTGGACTCGGGTCATCGCGATTAGAAGACCTGCTATCTTTCGAAGAGGTCGATCCGTCTGATTTCGAACTAAATTTGATAGACGATCCGCTTGCTATGTTATACACTTCAGGTACAACAGGAGACCCGAAAGGAGTAACCCTATCGCACCATGCTTACCTGAACAGAACTAAGGAGATCTCCGATCTCTATGGAGCAAAGTCAGGAGATATTTTCTACAATGCGCTTCCCTTGTTTCATACATCTGGTCAGGTCATGACCACATTGCCCGCGATTTGGAATTCCGGCACGGTAGTAATGGAAGAATGGTTTCATGTAAGCAGATTTTGGAAACAGTCAGCGCGATTCGACGCCAGGTTCTCGTTTCTGTTGATGACCATGGTGAACGCCCTCTTGAAGCGGAAAGAAGAGTTCGCAACAAACAAACTTGAACTCATCCTGTGCGGTGGTGCGACAGCTCAAATGTGGAGCGATTTTGAAACCTCTTTTTCGCCGATCAAATTGCTCGAGGGGTACGGAATGACGGAAACCTGTGGAGTGGCTATCTTCAACTCCCAAAATGAAAAACGCGTCGGTTCTATAGGAAAATCCCTCCCGAGCGTGGAAGTATCTATCTCAGAAGAAGGTCACGAGTCACAATCTCCGCGGGGGGAAATTCTGGTGCGCCCTAAGATCCCAGGGACGATGATGCTTGAGTACTTTAAGAAAAAGGCTGAGACTGCTGAGGCGTGGAAGGAGGGTTGGTTGCATACCGGCGATCTCGGATATTTGGATGACGATGGGTTTGTCTATTTTGTAGAGCGAAAGAAAGACATCATCAGGCGGAAGGGAGAAAACATCTCTCCTGGAGACATTGAAAGAGTTGTATCGACCCACGAAAATATTTTGGAGTGCGGCGCGGTGGGAATAAAGTCCGAACTGGGAGAGGAAGAAATTGCGCTATTTCTTGTCACCAAGGAAAAATTTCCGGGCATCATGGTTTTCCTGAAGTGGCTCGATTCCATGCTGCCTTACTACATGATGCCCTCAAAGTTGAACTTTGTCGAATCTCTGCCAAAGACTGCGAATTACAAGATTCAAAGAAATCGTTTGCGTGAAGGAAAGGTCGCAGTACTTTCCAGTGTTGATGTTTCAAAGACGGGATTCAGACCTACAAAAATGTCCTCCCGACGATAAGTTTAGTTTGGTATATCTCCGATTTCAGTTGCAGCCTTCCGCAAGAAATCTTCGGTGAACCCTTGAATCAAGATCTGCTCGAAATACAGGGACTCACTGTGGCGTTCCCCACCACGAAGGGCGATCTGATTGCTGTTGACAAAATCGATCTGAAGATCGGAAAGGCGGAGACGGTGGGACTCGTCGGGGAATCTGGATCGGGAAAGACCATCACGGGACGAGCGGTGCTAAATCTAATTCCAGCACCGGGTCAGATCCGAACTGGAAAGGTACTTTTCAAAGGGAGAAATCTGCTTGCACTCAATCAGGACGCAATGAGGAGGATCCGCGGCAAGGAGATCACCGCAATTCAGCAAGATCCTCTTTCTGCCCTAAATCCCGCCTTTACGGTGGAGAGCCAGATGGTGGATATCCTGATGCTTCACAAAAACATCACTAAATCGCAAGCCGTCTCCGAATCAATTAACTTGCTCCGGGAGCTGGGGATTAGCAATCCAGCTCAGGTCGTCAGAAAATATCCTCATCAGCTCAGTGGGGGCATGGCTCAGAGAATAATGATCGGAATCGCCTTTTCATGCGCCCCTTCGCTGGTCATAGCTGACGAGCCAACAACGGCACTGGACGTGATTACCCAAGCTGGCGTGATCGAACTCATGAAAAAATTCCAGAAAAAGTTTGATACCTCAGTGTTGTTTATCACTCACAACCTGGGCCTCGCGGCCAAGGTCTGCGACAAGGTGGCGGTGATGTATGCGGGAAAGATCTTCGAGTTCGCGGATGTGGATGAGCTCTTCCGGCATCCCAGTCATCCATATACGAAAAACCTGGTCGCTTCGGTTCCGAAGATAACGGATCAGGAAAGAAAAATTCCTTCGATCTCGGGTGGAATGCCCGATCTGGTTCGCCCTCCCCTTGGGTGCAGATTTTATCCGAGGTGTGCGATCCGGGTGGATGCCTGTTTCAAGTCGGAGATAAAGTACGAGGAACTGGGATCTGAAAGTGCTCCCCACAGAGCTCTTTGTATAAGGGCACACGAAGTTAGCGAGCTGATGGTATGAGTTCGGCGCCTCCTCTGCTTGAAGTTCAGGGACTGAAGAAATACTTCTATGCCGGGACCGGCAAGACTCAGGATTTTTTCCTGAGAAAGAGAAACGTCGTGAAGGCAGTCGACGGAGTCGACCTCAAGATCGGAAAGGGCGAGTCTCTGGGAATAGTGGGGGAGAGCGGCTGCGGAAAGAGTACCCTCGGTCGCACCTTGCTCAGGTTAATTGAGCCCACCGAAGGAAAAATTTTCTTCCAGGGTATGGAGATCACGCACCTCTCTCACAGCGAGATGCAGCGCTACCGGAAAAACATGCAGCTAGTCCTTCAAAATCCCTACTCGTCACTGAATCCCAGAAAGCGAGTCAGAGACATACTCAGAGAGACGCTCGAGTTCCACAGACTCACTGATACGAGCTCAAAGTCTTCCCAGGTGCTGGAATTGGTTGGTCTGAAAGAAGAGTTCGGGGAGCGCTATCCACATGAAATGAGCGGCGGTCAGCGGCAAAGAGTGGCCATAGCCAGGGCGATCTGCACAGAGCCGCAGCTTGTGGTGCTCGATGAAGTTACTTCTTCCCTCGACGTGTCAGTGCAGGGACAGATCATCAACCTGCTCATCGATTTGAAGGACAAGCTCGGGCTGTCATACCTTTTCATTTCCCACGACCTTGCCATCGTGAAGCACATCTGCGATCAGGTGGGAGTAATGTATCTGGGGAAAATTGTTGAAGAGGCGTCTTCAAATGAAATTTTTTCCCAGACACTGCATCCCTATACACAGTCTCTTGTTTCTTCGATTCCATCTCCCGAAGTGGATTCAGAGTGGAAACCTACTCTTCCGAGAACTGAACTGGAAACCTCACTCGGCGCGATCACAGGATGCCGTTTCCATCCCAGGTGCCCCTATGTGTTTGAGCGCTGCACCGTTGAGGAACCTGAATTGACCACCAGGGGAGCCGTGCATCCCGTGTCCTGCCATCTGTATACGAGCGGCCGAGTTCCTGCTGAGATGCAGCAGAAAACTTCGCAATAGTCCTAGGATCGTCGTAGAAATTCTAGAACGATTCTCGAAAATTCATCAGGCATTTGATCTACCAGAGGGACCATCCCGCCGGGAACCCCAACCACTTCACTGCCCTTGATCCCATTTCCTATTTTCTTCAGGTCGGGGTAGCAGTACGGGTCATCCGTCCCGCAGAGAGCTAGCGTGGGTGCAGTGATCTTTGGTAGTTTCTCTGGAACTGAATAAAGAGCTACCAAGTGGTGCCCTAACTCAATGTTCTCCTTAGCTTTTAGGGCATCAGAAACAAACCGAGTGAGAAGGTCCGGTCTGTTCTTGGGATAGAAAGCCATCCTTATCTGCCACATCTCGGCTAAGTGCGAGCCATCGGGTCGGACCTCCACAAAGTCGACAGAGCGTCTGCCTTGTATTTCTTTTCGACGTTCTTCGTCGACATAAGCCGCTGCGGAGAGCACGAGTTTGTTCACTCGCGCCGGATACGACGCGGCGATCTCAATCGCAACCACTGCTCCAGTATGATGTCCAACGACATGAGCACGTTTTATTCCAAGAGAATCCAGTAGCTCGATTACAGCTCTTCCAAAGTCTTCCACCTTGGTTGATTCAGGGAGTGGTCGATACGAATCGCCGTAGCCAATCGTATCCATTGCGATTACGCGAAAGTATTTTGCAAAAGCGGGGATCACATCTAGAAATTCATCAGAAGACCTAGGAGTCTGGTGAAGCATCAGAACAGCTTCCCCTCTCCCCGCTGTTCGATAGTGGATTAGTCCGCTGGGAGTATCTGCGAAGGCGCGCTTTATTTCGACCATGAGTTTTTCGATTCAATCCCATGAAAAAAGAGTTCCCTATCTAATGGTTTGCAGCCGGGGATCTAGTTGTTCTCTTATCCCATCACCGAAAAGGTTCAAACCCACTATTATCGTTGCAACAATCGCAAGCGTAATCAGCAACGGCCAAGGATCAATCTGCAGATAAGGAAGGCCCTCGGCGATCATTGCACCCCAAGACACGACGCTCGTTGGAATTCCGATCCCGACGAAGCTAAGAAGCACTTCGACGTAGATGGCGATGCTGATCTCGAGAGTTATCAGAACTGTGATCAGGGGGATCGTATTGGGCAACACTTCGGATCTGATTATCTTCAGCTTGCCATAGCCGACCGACTCAGCCGCGGTGATAAAGTCCTTCTCCCGGATGTTGAAGACTTCCCCTCGGATCACGCGCGCGAACCTCGTCCAGTCCACTACTACAATCGCAAGAATCACGTTGTTTATCGAGCTCCCCAAGATTAGAATTAGGGCAATCGAGAGCAGTACTGGAGGGATGGACATCCACATATCGACAACTCTCATCACAAAGGAATCCAATCGCCCCCTGAAGTACCCCGAAATGAGACCAATTGGAGTACCAATCAGTGCAACGAAAAAGGCGCTTATGAAACCAATGTACGCTGCAATTTGAAAACCGTACAGTGACCTGCTGAAAATATCCCTTCCCAGACTATCGGTTCCGAACGGGTGCGAGCTTTGCCCTCCGGCCCACAATGGCAACTTGTAACCATTCCCAAGATTCTGCTGGCTTGGGTTCACGCCTGTAAGATAGGGGCCGATTACCGCCATTATCAACAATATCGCAAGCACTACGAAGCCGAAGGTGGTTCTCTTGTTTCCCCGAATAAGCTGAAGAACGAAGTGGAGACGAGAACGAGGAGCAGTCGTTTTTTGAGGCGAAGAGAGATCTTTACTTTCTTGTTTCGTTTCAGTCTCGAGCAGGCCTTATCTCCTCCATTTATCTCCCGTACCGGATTTTCGGATTAAAGTACGAATACAGAAGATCCACCACAATGTTTACGATCACAACCACCAATGCATAGAACATTACCACGGCTTGGACTAGCGGAAGATCTTTGTAAGAGATCGCGGTGAAAATCATGCTCCCCAGACCCGGCCAGCCGAAGATCAATTCGATGACTATGCTTCCGCCCATCAAGAAAGTGAACTGAACCCCCAAAATAGTTAGAGCGGGAATCATTGCATTCTTCAGCGCCCTAACAAAAACAATGTATCGTTCGCTCAAACCTTTCATCCTGTCAGTTACAATATAGTCCTCGCGCAGAACATCAATCATGCTAGAACGAACGGTGCGTTGTATGATAGCTGTCAAAACCAGAGCTAGGGCCAAACCGGGAAGTATGAGATGCTGGACCACGGAGAAGAGTGCAACGATATTTCCGGTCACAACGCTGTCCACGATCATGTATCCTGTGACTTGATGCAAATTGATGAACGGATCAATCTCCCCAGAGACAGGAAGTACTCTTAGGTATGCCCCGAAAATCAGGATGAAAATAAGCCCCCAGACAAAATCCGGAATCCCGAACGCGATGTATGAGAAAGATCTGGCAATTGTGTCTCCCTTTGTGTTTTCACGAAGGGCCGAGAAGACCCCAATCCCCACGCCTAGGATCAGGGCGATAATTACCGCGAAGATGACCAGCTCGATGGTCGCCGGAAGCCTCTGTAGAATTACACTTGTCACTGGTTGGTTGTAATAGAGTGAGGTCCCGAAATTTCCCGTGAGGACATCCTTCAGCCAGATGAAATATTGCTGATAGAGCGGAAGGTTCTCGCCGATCGCTGCTCGCACGGCGTCGATTTGCTGCTGGGTAGCACCGATTCCCACGAGGAAAAGTGCCGGATCGCCCGGCATTACTCGGAACAAAACAAAGCCGATGATTGACACTCCGAAGAGAGGAAAGATGCTGTAAGCGATCCGCTTGAGGATGTACGTCAGCACTGCTCGCTCACTATCTATCCTTCTCTAAGACGGTGGTAGAAAAGAATTGAAGTGGAAGAATAAGGAGGAAGCCGAAAACGGCTCCCTTTGTTTCTTAAGACCAGGACATGCTGTAGGGCCTCATCCATCCCTGCGGCCATGGAGTGAAGCTCAGGTTGCTCTTTTGAATGATTGGAACGTATTCCTGGAACAGTGGAATGAGCATTCCGTTCGTTACAGCCCACTCCGCTGCAGCTTTTCCAGCAGCATACCTCTGGGTATTGTCCGTCCCCATGAAAAGTGGATCAATCATCGAAGACGCAGTGCTTTCCAATCCGGTCACGTCAGTCTTTTTGGAAGCCTTCATCCCTGTCCACATACAGAAGGGGCTGTTGGGCCACAACATGAAACCGATATCGTTTTCCGGATCGCCCGACGAGTTAGACCAATCATTATAGAGGAGTGCCGCATCTGTTCCGCTATCTCTGTACTGGAAGTACTGCGCCTGCGTCATCGTTCGGAGATCCACTGTAATTGCGTTGGTATTTTCCCACATTTGCTTGCACGCCTGCCCGATGTTATAATCTCCAGCGCTCCCCCCGTTCGTCACATACACTGGAAGACTCAACTTGTTGCTCGAATTGTACCCCTTGGAGGAAAGCAATGATTGCGCCTGGCTCAAATTAAATTGCGTCGAAAAGCCAGCATCAAACGATTTGTATCCAGGCTCCTCGGGCATGTAATCTGCCTGCCCGATACCCCCCAGCACGTTTGTGACAAGACTGTTTCGATCTATTGCAAGATTCAACGCCTGTCGCACCTCGAGATCTTTGAAGGCAGGGAAATATGGACTGACAAACCAACAGGTGACCGCTGATACCGATCCAGATTGTTTCTTAATCGAGCTACTGTTTAGCCCGTTAAAGACGGTCGCGTCGATCGATTGAGTGATATCCGAGGTTCCCGACTGCACCTCTGAAGCCCTGGACGAAGCGTCGGTGACTTCCTTGAAAATGACATTCGTAATTGGGGCAGCACCCTGCCAATAGTTGGGATCGGCTTGGAGTTTCAAGACTCCGTTTTGGTGGCTCACGAATTTGTAAGGCCCGCAGGAAACCGGGGCGGCTGCGAATGCGGCTGCTCTAGAAGCTTCATCTGCTCCCAGACCTGTATAGTACGCTTTCGGAATGATGAATGCGTCAAGAAAACCGAACCATACCGGAAACGCCGGGTCATAGTGATTGAGGTTCAGGGTAAGAGAAGTACTGCTGTTTACGACGTAGGGTTCCTTGATGATACCCCAGACTCCCCCGTAAGCATAAGTGCTTGTTGCCGCTGTCATCATGGAAAATCCAATGTCATCCGCAGTCAGAGCCGTGCCATCATGAAATTTCACGTCATTCCTTACAGTTAGATTTAGGACAGGAGTAGTTGTCGGATTAGGACCCCATGTATAGCCGGTAACAACTCCGGGGTTGAAATTCAGACTTCGATCTTGGAGCATGAATCTTTCGTAAATCGAATCGAGTGGCGATTCCTGAATGCCGTTATTATTCAAACGATAGGGATGGAGATCGGTAATTTGATACGGCCAGGCAATCGTGACTGTATTCGGCTTGCCGTTGCTTGAGGATTGCGAGCTGTAATAATAGTAACCTGCTCCGACTGCAACTGCAGCTACAACAACACCTGCAACAGCGTATTTCATGAAACCTCTGCGAGTTGGTACTGGAGTAGCGGGAGGCGCACTGGGTTCTTTCATCTTATCGTCGGGATTTGGATTGGACAATTTGGAAGCGAGAAATTCGATGCGGTTATTTATCTCTTTCAATGCTCTATTTCAAAAAAACTCTGCTGAAAATTCCCTTGAAAAAATCGTACTGCCCAAACTAAATTTGGATTCTTTCGGGCAAATCAATTCTCTTTTAACTTAACTTTGGCGTGCGCGTGTCCATGAATGAGATCTATCCGGTAAAGCGGCCATTAGTGAAGCTCCGGCGGCCCTCCCCGGAAAAGCTGAGAGAGCTGGGCGAACAACTCTCGATGACCCTGAGCGATGAAGAGGTAGAAGGCATTGCTCTAATTTGTGACGAGATGCTGAAAGCGGTAGATCAAATTGACAGAATACCGGATCCATCGCATCCCGCTACGTATTTGGAACGAGATCCGGGCCGAAGACCGAGTCCCGCCGAAGATCCCTTCAACGTTTTCATTACAAAGTGCTATGTAAAAGGGTCGGATTCCGGTCCCCTGCTTGGAAAAAGAGTAGGGCTCAAGGACAATATTTCGCTCCGAGGGGTGCCCATGACCAACGCCTCTCGCCTAGGAGAGCATTACATCCCTAATATCGATGCGACGGTGGTCACCAAACTTCTAGACGCGGGAGCGGTCATCGTCGGCAAATTGAACATGGATGATTTTTCTTTCTCGGGGACCTCCGAAACCAGTTTTTTTGGGTCTGTCAGAAATCCCATTAATCCCGAATATAGCCCCGGAGGATCCTCTTCGGCATCTGGAGCCGCAGTAGCTGCAAACGAGGTAGATCTCGCGCTCGGAGTGGACCAAGGCGGGAGTGCGAGAACACCGGCATCTTGTTGCGGGGTCGTCGCGATCAAACCCACCCATGGTCTTGTATCCAGTTACGGGCTCGCCTACATGGATTATACGATCGATCACATTTGTCCTATCGCCAGATCCGTTGGTGAGGTCGCGATGGCTCTCCAAGTACTCGCGGGCTACGATCCCAAGGATCCCGAATGGGTCCGATCGGAAATACATGCAGAAAAGTATCACGACCTGCTTTCGAAGTCAAACCTGGATATCAGCGGGCTCCGGGTGGGAATAATAAAGGAAGGGCTAGCGTGGGAAGGCGCTGATCCTGAAATCCTCGAATGCTTCGGAGTTGCGACAAAAAAGCTGGAGGAGTTAGGCGCGAAATGTTCTGATGTCTCGATTCCCTCGATTGAATTGACACCCGCGATCCGGATCGCCACCCTGACTCATGCGACGGATGCGATGCTGGACTCCTGCGGAGAAGGGTACTGGCACGGCGGAGAATATAATCCCGCGTGGAATGTATTTCTCGGGAGGGCAAAAAGTACGATGGCAGATTATCTTCCTCCCCTATTGAAGAGTACCCTAATTCTGGGAAGATATCTGCGGACTGAATTTTTCAGTGTGTACCACTCGAAGGCGATGAATTTGATAAATGTACTTGGCGAGGAAATGGAGAAGGCTTTTGAAAAATTTGATGTCTTGGCGTGCCCCACGAATATTGTGAAGCCTCCCCTCCTCAAGGATAAAATCGAATTCGCCGAAATCAGTCGGAGGGGCTTCATGCTCTCGAGCAACACCCAGCCTTTCAATATGACGGGGAACCCGGCGATTACGATTCCCTGCGGGATGAGGGGAGGGTTGCCCGTCGCGCTTCAGCTGATTGCAAAACACTGGAAAGAATCTACGCTGTTCAAGGCGAGCAGGGTGTTTGAGAAGAGCTTTAACTGGAAAAAATTGTAAAGTAGTTTATTCCAGCTTCTCATTCACAAGCTTTTCAATAAGGGAGGGATCGGTACCGACCACGGGGTACTCGACTCCTAGCTTTTCCATGGACTTGAGCCGATCGACCAACTTGGCCTTATCGCCGATCACCACCATTGATTCTATTATTTCGTTAGTCACCCTGTCAAGTGATCCTTTTCGAACTTCCTCAGCGATCCTGGGATCAAAACCTGAATGCTCTAAAAGGGTCTCACCAATGCCTGGAAACGAGAGAAAGCGTTCTGCAAAGGGTCGCGCCAACAATATTCCGTCCGCAAAGTCGTTTGTGGGAAAGTAAGTGATGTTGCACGAGGCCCCGAAGCCTTTCAATACCCTTACTGACTTGACAGTTTTCATAGCATGATCAATGTACCCCAACGAAGAAAAGTTTGAGAGCGCGATCCCGTCTCCGAATTTTGCTGCGAATCTTATCGCTTTGTCCTGGATTCCGGGAATGAAGATCCTGGGAGAGTATTCCATTTCGCGGAGGGAGCTCATTCCGTGGATGCGGAAATATTTTCCATCAAAGTTCCATTCTTTGCCCGAAGAAATATTTCTTATGATCTTAACTACTTCGTCCAGCCTTTCCAGTGGTCTCTTTGATTCGAGCCCGAGTGCTTTCGATGTCGCAGGTGACCCCGGCCCCAATCCGAGGATAAATCGATCTCCAAGAAGATCCATGCAGCTGAGCGCAGCTCCCCCCAACGCAACCGGATGTCGGGAGTACTGATTTACGACATCCGTCATGAAACCTAGTCCGGGACAAGTTTCAGAAAGCGCCGCAATCGTCACGAACACATCTGGTCCGGAATCTTCCAGATCTTCGGAGAAAGCGATCCCCCAAAAGCCGGCTTTACTCGCATCGGCTGTGAGCTTTTTCATTTTCTGAAAATCGGTCTGGCCTTTGAGCGCAAGCAAGGGTTTCAAGGTTGATTTATTTCCCGAGAAGAGGATTTATTAGAATTTTAGAAAAGGGTTGAATTCTTTTGGCAACTCCTCCTAAGAAACCTCATTAATTGGCTGAACTTAGCATTATTCCGTGAATCTCCTTCGCCCTAAAGGAAAGATTAACCGACCTTCTGTTGAAAAGATCAAGAGTCTCGCCCAGGATCTTTACATGAGTCCCTCTGACGAAGAATTGAGAGATTTGCGGGAACTCTCTGACGCTTTGCTGAATGATTTTGACCGGCTCGATGAGCTCATTGAACCAGCTCTCGAAACCGAATTTCCGATCCGCGAATCGATTCACAGACCCTCGAGGAAAGAAGACCCCTTGAATCTGTTCATCACAAAGTGTCTGGTGCGTGGTGCAGAAAGTGGCTCTCTCAAAGGAAAAAAGGTGGGATTGAAGGACAACATCAGCCTCCGCGGAATTCCTATGAGCAACGCATCCAGAATTTGCGAGGGCTACATACCGAACGTCGATGCGACCGTAGCAACCAGACTGCTCAGGGCAGGGGCGGATATCGTGGGAAAATTGAACATGGATGATTTTTCCTTTTCCGGAACTGGCGAATCAAGCTATTATGGTGCGGTGAGAAATCCAAGGAATCCAGAGTACTCTCCAGCTGGTTCCTCGTCCGGATCGGGTGCAGCAGTAGCGAGTGGAGATGTTGATATCGCGATCGCGGTAGATCAAGCGGGAAGCGCTCGGATGCCTGCGGCTTGGAGCGGAGTGACGAGCATCAAAGCGACCCACGGGCTAGTTCCGAGTTTTGGTCTGACCTACATGGATCAGACGATTGATTTTGTCTGCCCTGTTACCAGAACAGTAGCTGAGCTTGCCCAAGTTTTGGAGATCATCGCGGGAGAGGACGAAAACGATCCGCAGTGGGTGCGCGGTCCGCTCAAGGTGGAAGAGTACACCAAATTTTTGCGCCGCGACATGGGCGGTTTGAAAATAGCACTCATCAAAGAGTCGCTGGAATGGGGTGCAAGCGAACCCGATGTCAGCGATGCTGTGAAGGACGCGCTGTCAAAAATGGAAGGGAAGGGGGCTCAGGTTGACCAGGTTTCGATTCCCTTGTTCAAGGATGCTCCCGCGATCTGGGCAGGGATCTTGATTCCCGGTTTCGCTGCAACGATCGAATCGAACGGAGAGGGGTGGGGACACGAGGGGTACTACA
>JAPCJV010000050.1 GCA_027886785.1 Nitrososphaerota archaeon
AAACAAGTTCTATTACATCGGTCCACTTTGCGCACAGGTAACTCAGCTTTAGTAGCTTTTGATCTGGTACCATTTCTCCCATTGCACCTATCTTTCGAGGATCGGTTTCATCCCAGGAATCTGTTCCGGCGGTTTTCCTTGCCGATTTCAAATAGGATTCTTTGTCTTCAAGTGTAAAACTAAGGGACACCACTTTTTCCGCTTTCCTAGGATCTCTTCCCGAGTCCCTCATCCCTTTTTCAAAGCTCGGGAAAATAACGCTCCGACATCTCTCCAGGGAATTGTGCGATGTCAGAGTTATGAGGTGATCCCCATATCGTCCAGCATTATACGCAGACTTGGGACCAACCCCTGAAAAATAAATTTGAAGATCGGTCTTGGGTTTGGTGTAGAGGAAGACTTGCTTCATTTGAAAATAATGTCCCTCAAAATCAAAATAATCCTTTGAGGACCAGAGCTTCCTAATCAGGGCGATTCCTTCGTTCAATCTTTCTATTCGTTCATCCCATTTCGGCCATTCTAAAAAGAAGGATTCGTTTACTGCTTCGCCTGTTCCCACATTTAGAAGGAAGCGGCCAGGGTACATGTTATCCATAGTAGCCGCAGCCTGCGCGGTTATAGCGGGATGATATCTCGCGCCAATCGGAACTGTAACTAGTGGTCCGACTCTGATCTTTCTAGTTGCTTCGAGAGACGCTGCCATGAGCGACCAGATGAATGCAGATTTCCCTCCTTCATGAACCCAGGGGAGAAAGTGATCGCCAAAGTAAGCGGCGTGGAAGCCCAGTTTTTCCGCAAGGATTACGCAATCTCGGAACTCACTTGGCTCTTTTTCATTCTCGCCCAGATCCACGGAGATCTTCAGCTCAGTTTGGGTTACCACGTTTATCTATCGCCTGAAAATGGGAATGATAAGAGATTCCTTCCGACACCAGCGCCTAATCTTAGGGCAATAGATTCTGCATTCCGATTTCTTTGGACACTAGTGAGAAACTAAGATGTTCGCAAGCTATAAATAGAAATATCACATAGCCGGCGAAGTATTAATTTTGATGCGAATTCGAAATTTGCGCACTGCCATTGCCCGAGTAGCTCTTGTCGTAATAATTATCGTCATCATCATAATCGCTGGCGCCGCCGCGATCTACGCTGCGAATATTTCAAAAGGGAGTACCGCCACCGGTACGTCGTCGGTCTCGACGAGCCCTTCGACAAGCGTGTCGAGTGCCTCGAGCATAACGAGTGCTAGTAGCTCTTCAATTTCGACTTCATCGAATGGTGCAGGAACGAGTAGCACTTCCGGGGCTTCCAATAACGCCACGCTTGTCCTTGATGATACATTCTGGCCAGCGTCAGATTTCAATCAGCTTTGGTCCTTTGGAGGAGTGCCCTACCCAGGTTGGGCAGAATACAGTGTTTATCAAACACTCGTGAATGTCAACGAGAGCGCGGAATATAATTCTGGCAACATTCAGTACCTACCCGGTCTCGCACAGAATTGGACAGTTTCCTCTGATGCCAAGACCTATACCTTCAACTTGAAAAATGGAATTATGTTCTCAAACGGAGACCCGCTTAACGCCTATCAAATTTGGGCGCAGATGTACATGATCTACTTCGTAACTGGAAACAGCTCCTCGTGGCTAGACTCCTACAATGTCTTTGACATGTCTACCGCAAACTTCGGACAAGCGACCCTATCGGTCCTGAATCAGTCGGGTCTAGCAAGCCCCAGTCAAGCAGCTTTGAAGATCATGGAAAACAGCTCGTGGCCGATTTACGCAACGGGTCCCACTCAAATTGTTTTCAAATTGGTACATCCCTTCCAGTATTTTCTCGGTTTGATGCTTGTGTATGCCGGTTTAATTTTTGACTCACAGTACGTGCTGGAACACGGTGGACCCGGAAGTGCCTCTGCGATCAATGTGTTCTTCAATACAAACCCAATTCCGGGAACAGGTCCGTACGAGTTTTCCCACGTTGCTGAACAGTCGTACGCCCTATTCACTCAGAATCCCAGCTACTGGGGCAGTAATCTAACCGCCCAACAAATTCAAGCTAATCCCTTTCTCGATCCTGGACACGTCAAGAACATTATCGTTTACTACAAAGCAGATGATGTGGCGCGCTTTACCGATGTGTCAACGGGAAAAGCCCAGATAGCCGTGATTACATCCTCCGACTGGAATTCCGTGATCTCTAATCCCACCAAGTACCAATATTTTCAAGTTCCAAAATATTCAGCGTTGGAAGCCCTGTTCTCACTCAATACGAGATTGTATCCCACCAATATTACTGATGTAAGACTAGCAATCGTGCACGCCATCAATTATACAGACTTGATTTCGAAAGCGTTTGGTGGAAAAGGCCAGGAACTCATCGCTCCGGAATATCCTATTTACGGTCAGTTCTACAACTTACCGGGTTTCCAACCCTATCAATACAACTTGACCTTGGCAAAACAGTATTTGACGAGCGCGAACGTAAAGAGTCCGGTTTCTATAACCTTCTTCGGATCGAGTACAACTGATTGGCAGGGAATCGCGGCGCAAGTAATGCAGGCGGACCTAGCTCAAATCGGAATTACTCTTACCATCAATGACGTGCCGTACGCCCAGTGTCAAACTTATCAGGGCGCGTATTCATTCAATCTAAAGCTCAACACGTCCAGTTCTTACAATATCGAGCTTCCTGGATGCGGACCATGGGGACCGAGCGAGCTTACACCTGCTGACGCCTTTACTGATTTCGCTAGCAATCGTTCCACTCTTGGGAACACGGCGATTTATTCCAATTCGATCGTGGAAAATGGGATAAACGCATTTTTCAATAGCCAGAACACCACCGATATCCAATCTCTGATGAAACAAGCAGAGATCCAGCTTTACAACGATGCGCCCCTAATTACAGTCGGACTGGGACTGTGGAACGTGGATGGATCGCTTGTCTGGCAAAAGGGAAGTATCGGCACTTTTCTAGTAGACCCATTGACTACGGGAACGGATACGATGCCCATCCTTAACACCATCACACTAGGTTGAAAGATTTCCTGGGCGAATCAGACAAAATAACGAGCAAAAGGCAGGAGGCCTATCGTATACCCAGGTATACGGTTCCTGCAATTTTTTGCAAACCTAAGTAAAACATAGATATTTTCCGAGCATGTTGAGAAACGTAGTAGGTCCGTGTTAGAAGAGATTTCTCTCGATCTAATAGATGATAGTGCCTTTAACGTGAGAATGGAATATGATCAGGTGGATATTAATGCTCTAAAAGCCTCCATGCGATCAATTGGATTATTAACTCCGGTCGTCGTTCGAAAAAAGCAAGAAAGATACGAACTGGTTTTTGGTCACAGAAGAACTCGAGCAGCTCGAGCCCTGGGTTGGGGAAAGATCAAAGCAGAATTGCGAGAATGTTCGAATGAGCAAATGCTCGAGTTCTCGCTTGCAGAAAATGCAGCGCGAAAAGATCTTTCTGACTTTGAGAAGGGAACTGTGTTTGCAAGAATGCACCATGAGTACGGGAAGACATATACGGAAATTGGAAAACTGGTCGGCTTAACAAAGCAAGGGGTTTATCACTACGTCAGAATGACCACATTGTTTACTGCAGCTATCGTTGCCGACGACGAAACTGTTCGCTCGTCCATGAGAAAAATATCGCAGCACCATGCCAGGATATTGTTCCGCATCGAAGATGAAAAAGTTAGAGCAAACACACTAAAACTTGTTGTATCGGCGGGACTTTCAGTTAAGGATCTCGAAAGAATAGTTAATCGGCTTCGTAGTTGGTTCTCTCCCTTCCAAATACCTCAGGAAGAAAATAAAGGGCAAAGCTCGCATGATAGGCGGCTCAGTGATCTGCGGGAGATCAAGAAATTGGTAGCGAATGACTTGAGTCTCTTTTACCGTGAAGATCATGACACCTTCATAGAGGTTGCTTACGATCAGCGTTATTCGGTGTTTGGTTGTTTTCCTCCGCTGCGATTGTACGAAAACGATGACGCGCTCGTTCACGAGAAAGAATGGTACGCTTTCGCTTCCTCAAGGTTCGAGTCAAAATTGCGTGGTTTGAAAGTACGGTTCTGGGGCGACGTGGCTGTCGCCACGGTGTCTGCGAATTACTACTATAAGAAGAATAAACAGGTATCAATCCAAGCGCGCGGATCTATTGTGCTTGCAAAGGAAAAAGATCAATGGAAAATCGTTCATGTACACTATTCCCCCTCGGAGGACTGGGATAAGTATAATCAAAACAAAATGAGCAGCCTTCAGAGC
Source organism: Nitrososphaerota archaeon (assembly GCA_027886785.1). Next base: position 4,281 of record JAPCJV010000050.1, read on the forward strand.
GAACTAAAGTCTCCCAGTGCGTTTTACGGGAGATAGCCTATCTGTCTAGGCTCAGATATCCAACACATTTCTAGCGTTGGAGATACTAGTTTCAGAAACACGGGATGGAAAAAACTCAAAGCCCACCCAACCGTCAAATCCCACACTTTTGACTACTCTCATGGTTTCCCCCCAATCTACGATCCCTGTGCCTGGCTCGTGTCGGTCTGGTACGTCTGCGACGTGAATAATCTCTCCGAGAAATTGCTTGTTTCGCTCCAAAGTGTCTTTCAGTTTGTTACCCTCCTCTTTGGTCGAGTGGAAAATATCGACCAAAATTTTTGTGGTTGATCCCACTTGCCGAGCCAAATAGCTTGCTTGATCTATTCCATGAAGAAAAATTCCTCTGTGATCATCGCGGTTGAGGGGTTCGATGATGGGTTTCATGCCGTTTGAGACTACCTTGTCAGCGGCGGGCCCCAAAGCCTCGATACAGTTTTTCATCATAGTTTCGTCATCCAAACCCGCAATAGAATCGCCGGTGTCGAGTAGTATGTTTCGTGCGTTGCAAAGCCTTCCGAATTCCAGTGATTCGTTAAATTCGTGGACGAAGGCATCATGATTTTGTTTATTTGTAACAGAGTACCTAAGGTGCGGTACCGGGGTGTCCACCCAATAACTTGCAGCGAGCAACACGACCTCCACTCCGTAGTCTTTCAAAACCTTCTTTGCAAGTTGTCCATCATGAGTGCTGCTGTTTCCAAATTCAACTCCTTGTATGCCGGCATGTGAAGTCTTGACGATACGGGAAGCCCAATCAAATCCGCTGAACAGAAAGTCGATTGACAGCTCGATTTTCATTTTTTGATTACCGTGTTTTCAATTCTTCCTGAGACAGATCAGATATTAAGGTATGGTACCACATGCTTCCTTTTTCGAAGCTGGTCTTGCCCTAAATCGATCTAGATTGAAGATTCACAGCTATCTACCAAGATCGAAGTAAGGGCATCTTTCGACCATCGGGAGTCGTTTGAAGACTGGCTTCGCCCAATTCTCTTTTTAAGGAAAAAATTCTCTCTGCCGGTTCACATGACAGTTTCGATACCGAAAGAGGAACACGAGGAGAATTTCCGATTCATTGGAAATGAAGAGAAGGAAGCTGTATTGAACGTACTTGATCACCAACAGTTGTGTTACTACCAATACGATGAGGGTCTGAATTTTGTTGGGGTTGGAAATTACGTTAGAAAGTTTGAGGAGGGCATAGCTGGACGTATCGGTCTTGAAAGAGCTATCGCGTTAAATTCGGGAACCTCTGCTGTGGAAGCTGCGCTTGCTGCGTGCGGAATCCAGCCGGGCGATGAAGTAATTGTAACTCCAAAATCGTTCATCGCTTCTTGCATACCAGTGGTTGGCTTCAATGCCGTGCCCGTTTTTTCAGACATTGATCCTAAGACGGGGTGCTTAACCGCCAAGGACATTGAAGCCAAGATCACAGACCGGACAAAGGCAATCCTCGTCGTTCACCTCTTTGGACAACCGGCGGAGATGGATCCCATAATGGAGCTGGCCAGAAAACATCACCTGTTAGTGATCGAGGACTGTGCGGAAGCGTACGATGCTTACTACAAAGGGAGAAGGGTTGGTACTTTTGGGGATGTGGCTCTCTTCAGCTTACAACATAGCAAGCACATCACGACGGGGGAAGGTGGCGTAGTTTTGATGAATAGCCCCGAGATGTATTCCAAGGCTTTTGGCTATTCCAACATGGGTTCCGCTAGGGGGCTGGATGCTCAAGAGTCGGGTCACAATTTCTTTACTTTTGGCCACAATCACAGGATGAGCGAGCTATCCGCCGCCGTTGGCTTTTCCCAATTGTCCAAAATTGGCACGTTTAACGAAAGGAGACGTGTTCTGGTTAGGGCGATCGAGGAAGAACTCAAAGACACTCCTGGGATTGAATTACCGTATGTGTATCCAGATACAATTCCGAACTACTGGCTTTATTCTATAGTACTGGACAGGAACTTGCACCTGGGGGCGAGCAACATCATTCAAACTTGTAGGGACGAGGAAAATGTGACTCTATGGTCAGAAAATGCGTTCTGGCATCAAGTGCCGTGCTATCTGGAACCAGTATTTCAAGAAATGAATAGAACGAGAAAGACGACCCTCGGATTTCCACTTCCAGACTATGTTAGGTACGACCGTGGTCTTTGCCCGAAAATGGAAGATGTGGCACCACGTTCTGTGATCTTCCCGATGCATCACGGAGTTCCAGAAAGGGTTGTGCGATCCCAAGCAAAAGCCGTTAGACGAATGGTCGAAAGACGAACCCAGAGATAAAAGTCCCCTTGAATGCAAAATGATGAAATCTTATTATCATTACATAATCCAATTTTCAAAACAGGACCTAAGTACAAGTAGGATTAATTTATTATGAAGATTCTTCCGCGATACCCTTGTCATGGGTGACTCCTTTTCCGAGCTTATTCCCGAGCAGCTCGAAGAGCTTCTTCATCACGGTCGAATCAAAGCTACTCCCTCAAAAAATCATAGAAAGAGTGTGAAGCGAGAGCTGCCTGTAGCAAACCGAAAAGATCTTTCGGCCGCAGTGACGAAACCAAAAGACCCTGACGCTGAATGGGTGAGGCTTCAAATGGAAAAGGCTGAGAAGAATATTGCAGCACCAAGCCTTGATCAGCGACGAAAAGCTGAGAGGCAGGAAGCCTCAAAGTTCTAGTTCTTGAAAAGAACATGACGTTCTTGGAAGAAAGTCAGCTTGCAGTCACGACGATGGTTCCTGTCATCCAAGGATGGATTGTACAGTAATAGTCATATGAACCGGGCTGAGTGAACGTGTAGCTGAATGTGCCCCCTGTAACGATGTTGCCGGAGTCAAACAAACTACTCCCTTTGCTTGTGACGGTATGCGCCGTTCCATCATGATTTGCCCACGTTACCATTGCCCCAACTTTGACGGTGTACGTTGACGGAGCGAAGAATTGTCCGTTGTTCTGATTGCCCGCTCCTTGTACGATTGTAATGTTGCTACCGCCAGATGCAGCGAGCAATCTTGACTCGGTTCCGGCAGCAACCAAGCCTATCGTGATTCCTCCAATAATGAAACCCAAGATCAACAAAATAACTAGACTGGAAGCAGGGATCATACGGCGAGGCTTTGGAGGCACCACAACATCTGCTTTTTTCTTCCACACAACCCTCGCTCCTAGAATGGAATAGACTAGTACGGCGAAAAGAATCGGGACCGCTGTGACCACGGAGAGGAATTCACCTGGTATGGTCACCGCACTTACCGCGTCCGCAATCCCTGATCCCTCGAGAAGCAGAAAGAGCACGCTTAGGGCAGTGGAGATAATATACCCAATTCTGCTGCGACGCCAAACAAGGAATGAGCCTAAAAGGAACAGCGCGATGAATGGGACGAAGATGAGGCTGAACGGGGCAAAATTCGTAGAGATCATTATGTAGACAAGGACAAGAGCTGAGTAGATGAGACCTGAAAAGGGAACTAGAACTTCAGGAGACCTGGGCGTCAACGTATTGACTGCCATGAAGCTGGAAACTCAATTATTCTTTATATAAGATATTGCAGTGATACCAGATTTGGGGCAAACGCCCTAGTCAACAACCGTTTTCGATCCGAACGAAACAAATCCAATCTATCGGGGGGCCTTTTGATAATTCGACTCAAGCCTTAGGGAACTCGCAGGGATCCCTTGAAACGCACCAGTGTGGTTCCAGGCATGTAGCCGCGAGTGAAATATCTAGGGACTGGTACGGTTCCTCATTTTACCATTGTCCTGTGAAGTTCACCGATGTTGCCTCGTCTTGAAAAGAAGAGTCTTTCAAATTTGGTCTTGGAAATTTCAGCCCCCTACTTTCCTTCGCGACTTCGACATCTCCATCTGAGAGCCACTGCGAGTACATGTATAACCCATTCCCTCCTCCCAAATACATGACACATTTGAATTCTGGCAGGTAATTTGGGACCACTCCTTTTCGATTGATGCGCCACGCTATGTGGGCCGCACATACTCCCGCCTGCATTAGGGCAAGATGACCTTGTTTTGGTCCGGGAATAGCAGTTGCGTCGCCTACCGCGTAAATGTTGTAGTTCTCAGAATGCTCGACTCTCATCGTGTTCCGCACGACCGGTACGAACCCTTTCTCGTCCGTTAACCCCGAATCCTCAAGCGCTTTGATGCCTCGGTAAGGCGGAACCAGTAGACACAGGTCATAGGGTTTCTTAGAGCCATCTTCAAAATACAAGTAGTGAGAATCGAGTTTCGTGAGCTCTACCTCAAGTAGAGCGTTGAGGTCTCTTTTCTTGAACACACTTTCCAAATAAGCCCATGTTGTTGGTCCTCCCGGGGGAAGGAGATTTTCTTTATCCGTGAAAAATGTGAGGCGCGCTTTATCGCGTAACCCAAGTTTACGCAGACGATAGTCCAAGCCCATTAGCATTTCAAGAGGGGGGCCGTCACACGGAGTAAACCCTGACGACGCTCCAGAAAAGAAATCACCTTGCCGAAAATCTAGGATCGATTTCTTTGTTTCGAGAATTCGAGAAACATCGCAGATGGATTTGGCGAACTCAAGAGATCCGGGAATAACTTCGTAAGCCATGCGCGCGCCGGTTGCAAGTATCAGATAGTCAAACTTGTACTTGCCCTTGATAGTTACGATTCGGTTTTGGGATTGGTCAACTTGAACGAGTGCG
>JAPCJV010000051.1 GCA_027886785.1 Nitrososphaerota archaeon
AGTAGGGATTGAAGTCCTGCTTGAAGTGAGCAGCCAACTCGAACTCCTCTTGGTGTTCACGGATTTCTTGATCTAGATCTTGCTCTTCCTAGTGATCGCGATCAAACCTTCAAGAAAATCGGAAAAAACTATTTCTGAAGCCGAAAGAAGCTCATTGAGATAATGAAAGTGTGATTCAAGTGGATCCTGTTTAGAGAGCCGCTATGAATGTGGGAGAAAAAGAAAGGTGGGAGCAGCCCGTTCCACCCTTCCTTTCGCCTCATCTCCCATTTGGCCAAGGCGTTGACAGATTACCCGGTAGTTGTCTCGGGTGCTTCACCGCCTGTTCCAGTGTCTGGAGCCAGCTGATCTCCGTACTGACCGCTGTAGTCCCCTTCCTGCTGGTCGCTTGCTGTGGTGGTAGTAATTGCTGTTGCTGCCGAGTGAACGGTCGCGAGTGTGTGGCTGTGAGCAGCGGCGATTCCGCTGTCCGGGGTTAACTGATCGCCGTACTGACCGCTATAGTCTCCGGACTGTACCACGTCTGCCGAACCCGAGTAAGCCATTGAATGAGTTGCTTTGACGAAGCCAAGACTGAATATTGCCAGGCTGAGTATGCCAAAGGTGATCGCCATTTTGAGTCTCAATTTTTTTCTATTCACCTCCTCTCTGCAAAAGATCATTATTTCTCTCAGTCTGATGTAAGGGTTGTAGTACATCCATTCAATGTGGAGGACTGCCCTAAATATTTTGGATCCGTTTAACGGTCGTACTAAAAACCTCAAATAGCTCACGACGACAAACAGGGGAATTCTGGTTCTGGACTTGCTAGCAAATTCCAATCCTCCTATCTTAATTTTGAGGTACCACGCCCTAAGTCGTGAAACAGGTTTTTCGTAGATTATGCGCCTACTAGATTAGTGAATTATCTCAGAAGTTTCATTCCAGCTTTAGAATCAATTCTTCTATTTCCTTTCCTCTGGCTTCGGCGAATCCTACGTCACTATCTATGATCACGAAAATGACTTTTCTCTGGTACACATCTTGATGCCAAATTGTCCTCAGTGACGTGTGCGTAAATCGGCCGATCTTTCAAAAGATCCAAAAGCAGTTTGAGCGCGCCTGTGGCAATGCCCTTGCCCCAGCATTCCTTCCCGATCCAGTAAGTCACTTCGGGTTTCCCGAATGCTTTATCCGTGAAAGATGGTACCCAGCCGGCTACTCGGTCGCCGAACATAACTAGGTTCCTCAATTCAAAAGACAGTCGAAGAAAAAAGCTCTAATGAATTGTATTTCGGATGATCAAGAAACATCAGTTCGAAGCGCTGACAACCTAGATCAACGTATTTCTTCAATCTCTCTCGTACCTCCGCAGGTGTCCCGATGATCGCCTTCTCCAACTCAAACTTGTAGTCCGGAGAAGGTAGCTCTACTATGGAAGTTCCGAGCGAGTCCACGACCTGCATTATTTTCTTCTTCTTTTCCTGCAACTCGTTTTCGTTCTCTGCGATTAACACGTGAGCGTGAATGCTCCGCTTCAAATTGTCCCTCGGTCTGTTGCGCTTCTTTAGTTCGCTATCGAGATAGTCCGCTCTCTCTTCATACTGTTCATAGGTCGGCTCCGCGCCGATGTCCCACTCATCTGCCAGTTCAGCGGCCACTCTTAGAGTCTTCTTGCCCCAGCCGCCCACCATTATCGGAACTTTTTCTGTTGGAAGAGGATTATTGACTGCATTTTCGGTGGAGTAGTATTTTCCTTTGAAGCTGAATTTTCCACCCTTCATCATTCCTTGGATAATTTTGATTCCTTCGTGCATCATTTCCACCCGGACGCCGGCGGGCCGAAACTCGAATCCATAGGCTTTATACTCGAACTCGTACCATCCGGCGCCGTAGCCGAGAATGAATCTGTTGTTCGAAATCAAACCCAGAGTAGCTGCCATCTTGGCGAGCAAAGCCGGATTCCGGTAATTGTTGCAGCTGACGTAAGTGCCCAAATGAATTTTTGAGGTGAGCTGTGACAAACCGGCGAGGAGAGTCCACACCTCAAAGGTCATCCCGTTTTTGCCGAGCAAGAAATGATCCGGCGACCAAAGCGAGGAATACCCCAGAGACTCGGCCTCTTTCGCGAAACTTGCCACGTTGTTCCACGTGACTTCTGCGTTTAGTGGGAAGTCGTAGAGGCCCCAGTATTCCTCCGCGCCCGGAGTGCCCGTTGCATCTCCCGCGTACGAAGGCACGACAACTCCGAATTCCGCTTCTACCTTGGTCAATTTTGGTAGATTCGGATTCTTTTTCCTGTAATAGAATTTGTGGAATCCAGATTGCTTCAGGAGAAGATAATTATTTTGAAAACCCAGAGAGTCTTCTGAACCATGGTGGCTCCTTCAACAAGTTCCGATCTTTGGCCTTACAGATTGCACAACCAACTATTATCGAAGAAAAAACTTCGTTCTCCTGAAGACGTAGTATCGTGGTTTGGGGCCGTCCAAGCGCAGGATTATGCAGGAGCCAAATGGGCGCTGGGGCTGCGGATGCGAAAAGCTAGTGATGAATCCATCGAGCGAGCCTTTAACGAGGGAAAAATCCTGCGCACACACGTTATGCGGCCAACCTGGCACTTTGTCGCTCCTGCCGACATACGATGGGTCTGTGAACTGACTGCACCCCGCGTAAAAGCAGCCAACAGGTACATGCTTCGGCAGCTTAAGCTCGATCACGCAGTTTTTTCCAAGAGCAACAAAGTAATCTCTAAGGCACTGGAAGGCAAGCTCGATCTGACACGTGCAGAGTTGGCTCAAGTACTAAATGATGCAGGAATTAAAGCTGAAGGACTGCGCCTTGTCTATGTGATAATGAACGCGGAGTTGGATGCCCTAATTTGTAGCGGGCCTCGGCGGGGAAAGCAGTTCACATATTCTTTAATTGAAGAACGCTGCCCAGAGAGCAAGAATTTTGGTCGAGTAGAAACTTTGGAAAACCTCGCAAAACGGTACTTCGCTAGTCATGGCCCTGCCACTCTTTCCGATTTTGTGTGGTGGTCTGGATTGACGACCAAAGATGCGGAAGTAGGTCTTTCGGACGCGGGCTCCCACTTCTCACCCAAAGAACTTGGTGGGAAAACTTACTGGTTCCCCCGACAAGCCAGAACAAACGAAAGAGGTGTAGACGCAGCATTGTTGCTTCCGACTTTTGACGAATTCTTCGTGGGATACAGGTCATTCGACAAATCTCGAAGGGGAGAACACCCATACACTATGCCCACTTTCAGTTCTCCAGTTGTGTCTAAAGGTAAAGTGCTAGGTTCTTGGAGACGTGAATTTAAGAAGGGCGAAGTGGATATCGAAATAGTGACGTTCGGAAAACTCTCGGGCGAAGAGGAGGAAGAGCTCTCCAGATCGGCCCAGAAGTACGGGGAATTTATGGGGGTTCCAGTGAAGTGTGCAATAAAATCGGTGCGGTAAAGACCTGCAAGATGATCATCGGATCATTTTTTCTGATTCTCTAGAATGTTGTCAACTGCAACTTTGATGGAATTAGAAATTTGACTCATTTCAAGGTCGTCCTTGTATTTCTGTCGCGGCCAAAAGAAACCCCTCAGATGATCGCCAGTCTTTCGGGGAACGATGTGGATGTGAAGATGCGGAACGCTCTGACTGACTTTGTTGTTAATTCCGACAAAAGTTCCGTCCGCACCCGTCGCGGTCGGGATCGCTCTAACTAGAAGCTGAGCATTTGCAAAAAGGGGATCGATGAGAGATCTAGCCAGATCAGACAGAGTCTCATAATGATCTTTGGGTATGAGCAGGCAGTGCCCGTAGAAGATCGGCCTTCTATCCAAGAAAGCTAGTGACACTTCATCTTCGAATACGATGTATGCCGGAGTCTCCTTTCGGACGATCAAACAAAAAGGGCAGCCCAATTGGCTGTTATGAAATTCAGGTGAATGTTCCTCCAGATTTTCTTCGCCGTCAAGTTTCAGCTGCATCTGGTTCATTTTGACTGACCGAACCTGTCAGAAACTAAAGAGTTTCAATAAATGAGGTATGTCAGGAAAAAATGGGGTTTACCATTCTTTCCTTCTTTTGCTTCTTCCAACCTTCTCCAATTCCGACTGTTCCATGTTGAACTGAGAGGGAAGGACTCCTTTGTGAAAAGGTGCACCCACCTCGTTAATCCCTGAAGCCGGTTCCCTCTTGCGTTTCCCCCGGATCTTAGATGCCATCTTTGAGGGTCGATGTCTGTGAGGCAAGGGAAGTTCTCGTACTATGGAGGATTATAGAGAACCATTTGGCTATATCATTAGCGAAATTGGCATTTATTTGATTGTTATCGTGAATGCACCAAGTTTGAGGTCCGAGATCGGTGAAGAAATTTTCAGAACCTCTCGAACTCAGCAGAGCCCACCAACTACTCACACCAATATTCTTAAACAAGAAATGACCTTGCCTTCAATTTTATGGCAAAATCAACTGCCGGAACAAAAGAAAATCCCTGGGTTTTGAAGACACCTCCTGGGACCTCAGAATTTACCGCGTACAGAGATGAAACCATGTCTCCTCCCGCGCTGGTTGTCAAAGTAGGGTCAACTGAACTAAGATACCAGTTACGAGCTTTAGACGATCTGCACACGATGTTAAAGAAAAATGGCGACTGGATGCTTCTCGGAAGTGCAGATGAGCAGAAACCCGCCGTTGAAGGAACCGTGGAAGCCTGGGGCCGCTCGCCTAAAAATCCAGTCAGCGGATGGTACGGATTGAAGAAAGGTTTGCGCGGGCGATTCGCCATGTACGTCCCGCCCGTAATGGAACAGCTCAAGCTAGCCGAAGTAGAGCATAATCCAAAAAATAACAGGATGAGGGCGATCTAAAAACGCTCAGGCGTTCTGCCAGAGCATCATGAGATTTCCCTCAGAATCGTTGAAGAAGGTAGTAGCACCGAAGGCGTCGGAAGCGACGACCCCATCGATCTTCGTGTCCTCATTCATTTTTTCCGCCTTCCAAAACTTTACGCCTTTTTTCCTTAGACCATCGACTGTCCCCTTGATGTCCTTGACAATGAACGTGGAGAAAGCGAGATCCGGTTTTTTCGCCTTCCCTGGAGGCTTAATGAGCCAAAACTCCTCGCGCCCAATTTTCACAGAGGCCCATTCATTTTTCATGTCCCCGGGGGCTCTTTGCTGCAATTTGCCTCCAAGTGTCTGCGTGTAGAATTTGATCGCTCTATCCATATCTCTGATCGTCACAAAAGTTGCGAAACCTGCTTTGTCGAGCATTATTTCTATCGAACCCTCCAAGGCGGGCAAGCTGTATTTAATTTATTCAGGGAAGAAAAAGTATAGCGAAATCACTATACTTTTTACATATATTCTGAGGCAATGAGTACTGTGGCTAATTCCGTGTTAACTAAAGGAACTTCTATTGATCCCCTTCGATATTGGATCAAGGGTTCGCCTCTTGCATCAGCTACAGAGTTCACCAGCTGTCCTATCGCTACGAGTCTAGGTGTCTTGGGAAGAAAGTGGACTATGTTGATCTTACGCGATATGGCGATGCGCAAGGCCGAGCGCTTCAGCGACCTCACGAGATCTATTCCAGGGATCACACCCCGCGCGCTTTCAATGCGGCTGAAAGAATTAGAGCAATCAGGGATGATCGAGAGAGTGGACGATCGAAAGTCTCCTAGGCTCGTTCGGTGGAATCTTACTGAGAAGGGCTGGGATACGCTTCCGATCTTGTTGAGCTATGTCGCTTTCGGTTCAAAGTGGTTCGCCCCTTCAGTTTTCAACGACGGGAAACCGAGGGAGATGAATGACATTTACCCTCAGAAGAACTTGAAGCCTCTGTACGTGAATATTGATGTAGACCCAGCGCGAGTCCGAAAAATTCTCAGAGAAGAGGCAACTTCAGCAAACGTAACTTGGAATAAGTAAGAAAAAGTTTTGGAGCCCCAATTCCTGCCAAAAATGCATCAGTGCTTCATTATGTCGAACCACTTGTAAGTTCGAAAAACAAAATACAGAAAAAAAAGTGCCGCGGAAACGGAACGAAAATTAATCGCTCCGTCTCCGTTTAGCTTCGAGGTTCTTTTTTGATTTAGGCTTCAGAAGGAGTTATTTTGAGCTCGGTGGCTTTTTCACCGCGGAGCACTTTCAGTGTAGTTTCCTTACCGATTACTCCGCCGGCAAGTGCTCTGAAGAGGTCGTTGTAGCTTTCGACGTTCTTCGAATCGAGGCCGACAATGATGTCTCCTACTGCTACTCCCGCTTTCTTAGCTGGTGTTCCTGGTTCCACGGAAAGGACGATAAGCCCTTCACTTTGCCCTAACTCTTTTGCGACGTCTTCTGGAAGAGTCAAAGGGTTTGAAACGATTCCGAGATAGCCTCTCTTGATCGAACCGCTGCTACCAATCTCCTTTGCGACCGTCGTAACGACTCCTACTGGAATCGCAACACCCCTGTTTGAAAAGTACGCAGTGTTCATTCCAATCATATTTCCCCTAGCGTCAAGCAACGGGCCGCCCGAGTATCCGCGGTTTAGTCTAACGTCGGTTATGATCAGATCATCTGACCACTGGCCTCCCATTCTCCCCTTGGGGTTGGTGATTATTCCGGACGCAGCACCGACGCGATCACCAAACGGATTTGCAAGAGCGAGGACAAATTGTCCAGTTGAGAGATTCTCTGATTCTCCCCTTGAAATGGGCTGAAGGGACTTTGCGTTTTCTACCTTCAACACAGCAATGTCGGAGTATCTGTCCTGACCGACAATGGTCGCCTCAAGCGATTCTCCGCCTGCGAAGGAGACTTCCACCTTGGTGGACCTGCCAAGTACATGACTGTTGGTGACAATGTGCCCTTCCTTGTCCCACACTACACCTGTTCCAACGCCCCTGCCAGAGCTCACCTGAACGACAGATGGGCTCACCCGTCTGACTACGGATGCGAGCGCGTCGGAAAAAGACTGGAGTATGCTAGTTTCTTCCGAAAGTTTACTCATGATATAATATCACTAGCACTTTCTAGGGGAGCGAGGCCTACTTGATGACTAACGAAGGACAATGCCAGTCACAGACAGAAATTTTCTTCTCAAAATAGCTTCTTCAGACCGCTAAATGATATATATCCAATCGTTACCCAGAGATCAGAAGTCAAGGAGTAACAAAAATCCCTTGTCCGGAACTAACGAAATTCAAAAGTGGAGATGTCCGTTTTGCGGTCTGAAGATCGAAGATCAGGATAGCAAAAGTTTCCGCCAAAGAGTCATTTTCCATCGTAAAATGCACGATGAAAAGTGATTAATCGTCCTCCCTAAAGTAGAATTATCTCATTCCAGCTCTCTCAAAAGTGAAGAGAAGCTGAAAAAAGTTTAGATGGAACGCAGTATCCATACTATAGTAGGTAAGTGAGAATGAGAATGGAACAAAGTGAGTTCCAAGGTGTAAAGTCGGTACCGTCGTCTGATCTGGACAGCTGCAGCGCGTGCGGTAGATCTTTTACTCATTCTCAGTTTCTGGACCATCTGTTCCACAACAAGGACTGTATGAGGAAGTACTGGGAAGAGGAAGAGAAAACGCATGTTTTCCGGCTAAGGCACCACCGAGGATCAAAGAATCTTCCATAATATACGAACTCATGTACTTTGACCCCTATTTACTTCTGATTCATAGCATTCGCTATGCACAAAGCCTAAAGGCATAACCCGCGAAATTGTACGGATTCTTTTTCTTTAAGACAAGGTCGAATGTCTCGAATGGAACCGCCAGAACAGAAGAAGGTTGTGTCAACCTCAGGAAAGCGAAAAATCGAGGAGAAACACAAGCACATTCCAGGCCGGGGGCTGATCGGGAATCTCGCTTTGGGGTTAACTGATGGTGTTATTACGAATGTCGCATTTCTTGCAGGATTTGCCGGTGCAAACCAGGGCATAGCGATCATTCGGTTTGCCGGATACGCCTCTATGCTGGCTGGAGCTGTTTCGATGTTTTTCAGTGGACTGAACGCCTCTAGGGCGGAACATGACCTTTTCAAGGCGGATGCTAACCGCGAATTACTCGAGATCGAACAGGAACCCGATGAAGAAAAACAGGAGCTGAAAAATATTTACATCGAGAAAGGTCTCACCGCCAAAGAATCTGAAATCGTTGTGAGAAGGATTTCTTCAGACAAACAAAAATGGCTGGACGACCTCCTGATCCACGAGATCCACGTTTCTCGGGAGGAATTAGAGCACCCGTTAAAAATGGCGAGCGTAATCGGGCTTTCTTTTTTGATAGGCGCACTCGTTCCTTTGTTGGGCTATTTGTTTAGCATCGATCGAGTTGTGTCCATTGCTACGTCCGTGATTCTATCCTTAGTTTTTCTGTTCTTTGTCGGAGGCTGGAAAGGGCGATTGGTCGAAAGAAAATTTTGGAGGGCAGGGCTGGAAATGCTACTGATCGGGGTGGCTGCTTCGTCGTTGCTCTTCTTAATCGGCTATGTTCTGGTTTTCGTCTAGACTTTTTGAAATTTGCCAGTCTTCCCATTGTAGCTGAGTAGGCCGGCGTAAATCGCCCAGTGTATTAATAACGTCTGTATGAGTTTCTCATTAATTTCGGGCGAATGGTGCCATCGAATTCCTCTGTCCCAAAGCGCTTGAGCAATGTCTGCAGCGGTCACTCCTTCTCCTCCTCCAGCAAGCTGCAAAGCAGTTTTGAACGGTTCAATCTTCGAAAGTCGATCTGTGAGCAACCGAACTTTGTGCTTTGAAGTTTTTTGAAATTTCAGACCGAATTCAGTAAGGAATATGTCACCTTTCTCCACCTTGACGAGGCTCAGCATTTCTCCCGTATCGAGTATTGGTAGCAAGGTAACTAGATCGGCTCCAAATTCGTCTGCAAGCTTCGAGGCATCGACTGCGGTTCCGAGACCTCCGATTATTTCTACCAACCC
>JAPCJV010000052.1 GCA_027886785.1 Nitrososphaerota archaeon
AATGATCTACAATTTCGTGAAGCTAAACTAATGAGTCCGGCGGATCATATAAAGTCGGAAATACCTGAAGTTCTCCGTCTCATAGAGATAGGCCGGTATCAGTTTGGGGATGCAGTTACTCACAGGTTTCCACTAAGATCTGCGAACGAGGCCGTGGAAATGCTTCAGAAAAGAATCGGCAATCCGGGCCGGATTATACTCGAACCTTGAGAGTGGTCTTACCTTTTCTGAATTTTTGAAAGCGTACAACAAACCACTACGGTTCTGGTCGCGCGTTTATCAGAAGTGGTCTAACCCAGTTCAAACGTAATCGCTTCTGATTACTGCGTTCTGAGCCAATCCTGTGGATAGAAAGGATCTCAAGTTTCTCACGGCAGCCTCCGCAGCGAGATCCCTGACTTCCTGACTTGCGGCTGCTCCCGCGGTGTGTAGAGTCCCCATGAAATTCGGAAGACTCCATAACTTGGAATCAAAGTTCTCCTTGTATCCCGCGCGCCAGAATACGTCGGTTCCGAATCTGATTTCAGGATTCTTGATCAATAAGCTGCACATGTCCTCCTCGTTAATCGCTTCCGCCCTCCCGACGTTTGCAATCACCAATCTTTTCTTTGCCTTCCTGAGCGTCTGATCGTTGAGAAGGTTTTTCGTAAATTTGTTTAACGGCAAAGCGCAAACAAGGAAATCCGCATACTCGATAGCGTAATCCAGATCCTTCGTTTCCAGTTTCTCATCGAATTGCTCCGGATTCTTGAAAGATCGGGAAACTCCGATGATTTTACAATGAAATCCAACCTTCGCGATTTGAGCAACCTTGCTTCCGATCCCGCCTCCCCCGAGGATGACAAGTGTCTTGCGAGCAATTCCGTAACTCTCTAAGTGATCGCGCCGGTTAACGTTCTTCGATAACGCTAAGAGCATAGCCATCGCATGCTCAGAAACACTTTGGGAATATCCGCCGGCGTTTGAAAAGATCTTCACGTTCGAGGGAATCATGCTATAGGGTAAATCATCGACGCCGGCGGAAAGTGTTTGAATGGTAGCGAGGTTTTGCATCCCTTTTTGAATAAGATCCTCCACAAGGTTTGGCCAAACTAGGGCAACGTCAATCCGCGGGAGATCAGCGTGATTAAGATCTCCATTATTCAGCTCCCAACCCTGCAATAATTCGACGCATTTTGCATTGAGTTTGTAGGTTGACAGAATCAAAATTATCTTATTTTCCATTAGACTTGCTGAATAACTTTTTTCCATTCCCTTTCATTTTTGTGAGCCTGGAAACTAGTAGAAGCTACTAAATCGAGAAGTGACTTTTCTTCGAAAGAGATAGATCGCGGTATCTCTATTCCCGCATAAAGAAAAAAGCTCGTCAGAGGAGATTATTTTTCACTATAAGATTCTCTAAGATGCGGAAGAAAAACCCTGCCAAACTTGTCCAAGAATCCATCCTCATCTGGACTACTGCTGTGAAATTGAATTTCGTTAAAACCGAGCTTGACGTATCCTTCGACAATTTTCAAGCAATCTTCCAAATTTGTAGTAATTAGCCAGTCCCTTTCAAACACCTTATCGTCAACCCTCCGCCCTAAAGCATCCAATTCTCTCGGATCATGTACGTTCTTGCTAACAATGTTTGGTAGCGCCGTGACCTTCCACTTTCTCGCGCTTTGGAGCGCTTTATCGTAATCCTCATCATAAGAAAAGAATAATTCGATCATCTTTGGAATTGATTCGTAATCGCGACCCTTTTCCTTGGCTCCGGCTTTTACGGCGTTCAGTAATGCATTGATTTTGGTAACTCTTTCTTCGTGCAATCTTGAGCCTACCGTCATGAATCCATCCCCCTCTTTTCCCGCATAACTCGCCATTGTCGTACCTGCGGCTGCGACATAGATGGGCACATTCCCTTTCGACTTTACATAGAGGTTGGCTTTGTTTAGTGTGAAATGTTTGCCCTTGTAGTCCACGAAACTTTCATTCCAAAGAGACCTGATTATCTCCAGTGCCTCCATAGTAATTCCGACCCTTTCCGCGAATCCGGGCCAATTAAATCCTAGAGGAACCTCGTTCATCGCCTCGCCGGTGCCCAAACCCAAGTAAATCCTTCCTGGATAAAATTCGCCGAGCGTTACAAAAGCTTGTGCGATTATAGCGGGATGGTAGCGAAAAAGCGACGCAGTAACTCCACTTCCGATTCTTATCTTGCTAGTAGACGCACCCGCGGCGGCGATTAAGATCCATGAATGACATGCGTTTCCACCATCGTGAAACCACGGATGAAAGTGATCCGAGATGCAAAGGAAATCAAAGCCAAGCGCTTCAGCCTTGATTGATCGCTTCAGCAGAGTCGGTCCGGGATATTCTTCGGTGGGACACCGGTAACCAAACTCGATACGCATTTTTTCCCCTTCTCACATACTCGACCTTTTCCCATTTAATTTCACCTAATCTGATACAAAATTATTCTGACACTTTCTTTTCAAAAACTAAATAGAGCGACCTTTTCCCGTGTCTCACCATGGCTACTCCCGTTTCCAAGAGTAGATACAGAAACGTGCCGGGAGGGCTGGACCACGCCGTCAAACAAGCCGAGCAACGGGGCTTACACGATTGGTTCATAGTCGATGTCGATTGTCATCAGGCCGAACCTATATCGCTTTTCTCCAAGTATCTTCCCGAAAAATGGAGACGTGAATACAGTGATGAAGATCTGAAACGCATGGGCGTTTACGAACAGGCACGCAGGAGATTGGGAGCAGGTCCAAACGATCCGATAGATCCGGAAAGAGCTCGGCTCTTGATGCTTTACGAAGAGCTCAAAGACGTAGCTCCTTTCGATCGGGAGATGAAGGGTCGTATACTTAGAACGGAGGGAAGCTACACTTCAGAGAATTATCACGAACAGAGGGCGGAGGAAGTGGTCGATTTGTACACCATGAGGATGGGTGACATTGGGGTAAAGAGGTCCATTGTCTTCCCTGAGACGGTCCTTGAGTTTTGTAATCTTGCGGACGTGAATCTGGACGTCGCGCTCGCCAACGCCTACATCGATTATTTGCTCGATCGATTCCTAGGAAAGTATCCTCAATTCTTGTCCTGCGTATACGCTCCTGCAAGAGCTCCGGAGAAAGCTGCTGAACTTATGGATCGGGTCGGCTCGGAGAAAGGCGTAATCGGGGTGCTGATTCCACCGACGACTCCTGGACCGCTAGCTGGAGACCTGTCATGGAACCCGATTTACGAAGCGGCCGAGCGAAAGGGGCTTCCGATTTGCTTTCACGCTAACGTTAACACGCTACACCCCTTCGATCGGTTCAAGAAAAGCAGCTATTTGCCGGTGCATGCTCTATCCTTTCCATGGTATCTCATTCTGGTATTGGTGAGCATAATCTCGGAAGGAGTTGTGGAGCGATTTCCAAATTTGAAATTTGTTTTCATCGAAGGCGGCATAACTTGGATTCCGTGGATCATGTTCAGGTTGGACAGCGAATATCTCATGAGGAGGAGCGAGGCACCGCTGTTGAATAAGCTACCCAGTGAATACTTCAACCAATTCTACTTCACTAGTCAACCCTTGGAGCGTCCGCCTAATATTCACGATTTGAAATGGATCTTTGATCGATTCAGCGCGAGAACCCAATTAATGTACGCAAGCGATTATCCACACTGGGATTTCGATGTTCCCAAAGTAATCTACGATCTTCCATTTCTCTCGGAAAATGACAAGCGAAGAATACTTGGCGAAAACGCACGAGAGCTCTTCAAGATCAATTAGAAAAAGTGAAAGGAAAAAATGAAAACCGACAAGATAGGCAAAGTCGTTGATTTTACTGCGGATCTAAAGCCAATCATTAACGAAATAGACGGCACATCAATTGCTGTCTACAGGTTTCAAAATAGATATTTTGCCTACGTGAACCAGTGTCCTCACCAAGGAGGCCCATCTTGTGAGGGAATCGTTTTACCGAAAGTCCAATGCAAAATATTGGAAGGTGGATCGTTTGAGGAGATTGTGTCATCTGAACAATACATCATCGTCTGTCCCTGGCACGGGGTCGAGTTTGATCTAGAATCAGGAGTGTGTTTGGCAGATACGCGACTGCGATTAAAAAAATACGAAGCGTTCGCGGAAGGAGAAGACGTGTTGATACGGAAGTGAAAGTTGGAGCCCAGAAAATGTTGAAAGTCCGATCGCGGTGTCAAAGCAACCTATGATCAATTAACGAGGGGCAAGTAAGAAATTGCTCCAGAAATGGATCAGCAGCTAAGTAGATCTATTTTGGAGCGGAAATTCCTTTTTATTATTTTTAAAGCGTAAATAAAACACCAAGCGTTGCAGTATATTATGTACCGAGATAGTGGATTATCTGACCAATTTGAGGAGCTATTCTCCAGTCCAAAGTTAAACGTTCGGCGATTTCGAATGAATCAAACGGAATTCTTGCATGATCTAGTTGCTCAGGGTAGCGAGTCCTTAATCGTACCTTTGCTTGGAAGTGCCGAGATTCAAGTGACTGCGAATTCACAGAAATTTCACATAGACACTAAGGACGCGTGCTACCTTCCTCCGGGCGATCGATACTCCATAAGAAGAGTGAGTGACAAATGTGAGATAATCTGGTCAACCGCGCCCGCGAAAAAGGGGTACCCCGCGTATTTGCGAAAGTTTACTGAATGCAAAGGTCGATACGACGGAAGTGCCGCTCATGCGAGTCGAAGGCTGAATACCACGATTATCAGATTCGACAAGGACGAAAAATCTGAGAGACTGAGAGCAGGTTACACCGACGCCGAGGAAGGTAACTGGACAAGTTTTCCTCCCCACAGACACGACGCTGTTCCGGAGGTCTATATTTTCGCGCCTGCAATGAAGAAAGGAATCGGACTGCAAATGGTCTGGACAGATTCAGCAGAGGATGCCTACATGGTGAGGGCAGGCGATGCAGTGGGATTCAACGAAGGTTATCATCCAAACGTCGGAGACCCAACGACACGGATGAACTTTCTCTGGATTATGAGTTCAGATCTAACGACTGACTCGACGATTCATCCAGATTATGTAAATGTGAAGGACTGAAATCTGTTACTAGAGATTCTCGATCTTAGTTTATGAAAATATCCTCGGTCGAATTTATTCCAGTTAGAATTCCACTCGTGGCTCCCTTCAAGCCGGCCTGGATGCCTGATGAAACTGTTACCGCTCGGAGTGGTACACTGATCAAGGTACATACTGATGATGACATAACGGGCTACGGTTGGCAGAATTCTTCCGGCATGGAGATCAAGGTTGTCGGAGAGTCCGATAATTTCCGGAAAAATATCGTTGGCCTTGAGCTTAGCGAATTCGAGAGAGCTATAAAGTTCCTCTCTAATCTGCCGGTTAGAATGTACGGGATTGAAGTGGGCATGTGGGATGCATTTGGAAAGAGCCTTGGACAGCCGATTTACAGGCTCATCGGAGGTGCGGCACAGAAAAGAGTCTTAGCGTATGCAAGCACTGCCGAAATGAAAGCGCCGAAGGAACAGGCTGAGGATGCCCTAAAATATTGGAACATGGGGTTCAGGGCGATCAAGATCCGCTCTCACCATGACGTGATGGAGGACGATCTTGCTGTAATTAGTGCAATGCGTGCCCTAATTCCTTCAGAGATGAGAATCATGGTAGATGCAAATCAGGCGTCCCCGCCATCTGGTCCCATATGGTCTTACGATCGCGCGCTAAAAACTGCAAGGGAGTTGGAGAAGCTGGACGTGACCTGGCTTGAGGAACCGCTATATCATGAAGCTCATGAAGATCTAGCGAGACTATGCTCGGAAGTGGATATCCCGATTGCGGGTGCCGAGGACGAGCAGGGCTTTTTTCGATTCAAAGATTTACTTTCACGCGATTGTTTTGATCTTGTCCAGCCCGATATCGCAACCTCGGGTGGGATACTTCAGTCGAGGAAAGTTGCCATCATATCAGAATCGATGAACCGGATGATGGTCCCACATTCGTTTGACACAGGAATCAGTCTTGCCTCTGCGCTTCAGGTGGCTGGTGCCTCTCCCAATGTACCGTATATAGAATACGCGATGGATCTTCCGGCGTTGGATTTAGGGCACGAGCCTCTTCTCAAGACTCCGATAAATGTAGGGAAGGACGGATACGTGGTTGTCCCATCCAAACCGGGGCTGGGAATCGAAATCGACGAGCAAGTCGTAGAAAAGTGCAAAGTTTAGCCGGCACTTTTCAACAGTGGCGCCGTCTTGAGCTCGTCCAAATTGGCTATGACTTTCTCAATGCTCACCACTATAAGGTCCAGAGTTTCCCTGTCTGTCGAGAACCACTGGTGTGCTATCTGAAACTCTTGGGCAGCGAATCTTTCCGCTTTAGGAAAGCGGGTCTTCGTGTAATCAGGGAACTTTACGTTTGGATAGGCAAGCTGCAAGTTTGCTTGAGTGAAAGCCGGTTGCTCATATAGCGCTCGCCCGTAGCCGCGCTCGGCAGGGACGCCTTCCGCATTTAGCGCTTCGACGAACCTCTCCCTAGTGACTCCTTGGAACTCTTCGGGATGATACTGCATGGCTAGCACGTAATAATTGTGATAGACGCGCGGGTCGCGCTTCTGAGCGACAGTGATCCCGCTAATTTTCTCGACCTTTTCACGCAGATATTCGCCGTTGGCATGCTTGGTCTTTACAGCTTCGGGCACGTCGGCTAGTCTCGATAGAAGTAAAGCTGCTTGGAATTCGCTCATGCGGTAATTGGAGCTCAAGATCTCATAGATGTATCCAGGCCTCCCAATGACCCGTCCGATATTATGGAGGAGCTTTGCCTTTTCCGCTAGTTTCTCGTCATTGGTAAGCAGCATACCCCCTTCGCCGGCGGTTAAGATTTTTCTCTGTTGGAAAGAAAAAGTACCGATGTCGCCAATTGCCCCAAGCTTCCGCCCGTTCCACTCCGAACCGATGCACGTCGCGGCGTCTTCGATAACAAAAATACTGTTTCTCCTGGCAACGGTAAGGATCCTGTCGAGATCTGCTGGATACCCGTTGTTGTGAACGACGATAATTGCTTTTGTGCGGGCGGTAATTACCCTCTCAATCTCGTAAGGGTCGATAGTCCCCGTTTCAGGGTCGATGTCGGTCAGGACTGGTATCGCGCCAACTTCTGTCACCGAAGAGGCGGACGCGATGAAAGCGTTCGCATCGACCACGACCTCGTCCGAAAAACCGATGCCCAGGGACTTTAGTGCCAATTGGAGGGAAACAGTGCCATTGCAAGCGGAAACCCCGAATTTAGCGTCCTGGTATTTTGCGAACGCCCCTTCAAACGCATCAAGCTTTGATCGCTTTGCAACCGATGCCTCTACTCGGCACCAATAACCGCTTTCTAGGACTTCAATTAACGCCAGCTTGTCCCGTTCGGTAGATTTGGGAAGAAGAACTTCATTTTGTATCGATCTCAATTTACCAGCTTCGGCAGGTCCGCCGTTGATTGCGAGCTTGACCAAGAATTCTAAACCTGCGCCCTCAGGATCTTTCAGCCATAAATTTGTGTATATCGGGAAAGGTTTTGATCTTCACAAAAAAATGTAATTTGATCCCCCGAAGCTTTGAGTAAAAATGGGTCCGATATCCGAATTTTTCATTTCGACGGATGCAACCCGCCAGGACGCTTTTACTTTCACGGAAAATAGTTCAATTTTACCTGATGCCCGACATCGGTCAGAGCCTTCATGTCGTTTTCTGACATCTTCCACTCTGCGGCGCCGGCATTATCTCTTGCTTGCGTGCTGTTTCTCGCTCCCGGGATGGGTACTATCGCCGCATTCGGCGAGTTGATCAGCCAGTTCAAGGCAACCTGCGGAATGGTTTTACCGCTTCTTTTAGAAATTTCTGATAATACCTTCATCACTTTTGCAATTTGCTCTAAATTTTCCGGTCTAAACTGTTTGTACTCGTTCACTCTATTTTGGTCTGCCGGAGGAGAGTCTACCGAGTATTTTCCGCTCAAAGCTCCGGCGGCGATTGGCTCCCAGGCGATGACTATGATATCGTTCTTCTTGCAATAAGGTAGGACTTCCTCCTCAACCTCGTATTGCACGAGGTTGTATCTGACTTGATTTGAGACGATTTCTGCATGTGAAAGGAGGGAGCGCGCCTCTTCCAAGTCTCTCACTGCAAAGTTGCTCACACCGATCGCTCTAATTTTTCCTTCGTCATAGAGCTTCTCCAATGCCTTGAAAGTGTGTTTAAGCGGAATCTGCTCCCAGGGATCAGGCCAATGCACCTGGTACAGGTCTATCTGGTCTACTCCGAGCCTCTCCAAACTCGCGGCACACGCTATCTGAAGCTCGTCGTAGCGGAGGTGCTGACTATTGACCTTGGTCGCAACAACAAAATTATCTCTCCCCACCTCTTTCAATGCGCGTCCCACTAATTTTTCGCTCGCACCCCGGCCGTAGGATTCCGCAGTGTCTATTAGGTTCACCCCAGCTTTGTAGGATTCTTTCACTGCATGGATGATCTCTTTATCTGAAAAGGGCTGTCCCCAAACCTGACCACTCGCTTGTACGGCGCCCATCCCGACTTCGGAGACTTTCATGCCACTATCTCTGCCAAGAGGAATGTATTGCAAGAAAATGTATTCACTTTAGAGAACATTTCTGAAACTAATAGTTTACTTGTACTTGAGAAGGATCTGATTACCAGCAGCCGCAGCCAATGTCTCGCAGATCTGAGATTTACTTAGAAGATATCAAAAATTCTAGATGTTAGTTATCGCTGCCAGTCTACTACGACTGATGTATACTCGTCCTTCTTGTTCAAGAGTCCTTCGTACCCTTTCTTGAATTCGCTCGGTGCTATCACGTGGCTGAC
>JAPCJV010000053.1 GCA_027886785.1 Nitrososphaerota archaeon
CGCATCCCTAACCTGCTTCTGATTCGAAGATGGGACCATTTCGGTTGACATTTTAGGCGGCCGCAACTGCGGGAATTATCAAAAATAAAGGCTCTCTATTGAAACCAAATGGTATCGATATTAAATTCTAAGAAAAATCAATTAATGCAAAAAACCTCTAGAATGGAAGAGAGTTCCATAAATTGGTTTCTAAATATATCACGTTATGTTGTCAATAAAGACTGACTAGTCGTTGCCCTAATTTTTCGTTTCTTAGGCTTTTATCGTTCTCGATCTATGTGGGTAACCGATCTTCTTATAGTCCAGAAAAACCCCTTAGGCACCGGCGTGAATATTTTTATCGTAAGACACGGTGAAGCCGGCACCCACGCCGCTTTGCCCAGCAAAGACTCTGAAAGGCCCCTCACTGAGTCAGGGCGGAATGAAGTTGAAAAAATTGCAGAGTCTTTACACGGTCTTCGCCTCGAGTTTGATAGAATTGCTACTAGTCCCCTAAGAAGGGCAAAAGAAACCGCGGAAATCGTGGCTCGGGTGTACGAGGACAAGTCTCCCAAGCTCGAAGTTTGGGAGGAGCTGAGGCCTGAAGGAAGCAAAGCCGAAGTTATCCAAAAACTATCGAAATTGAAACAGGACTCTGACATCATGCTAGTGGGACATGAGCCTTATCTCAGTACTTTGATTGGGGAAATCATTTCGGGAAGTGGAATTAGTCGGATAGTCCTCAAGAAAGGAGGAGTTGCGAAGGTGCAAATACATTCCTTTGCACCGAAAGTGAATGGTGAACTTCGGTGGTTACTAACCCCAAGGCATCTGAAAAAAATGTCGTAGAATTGTAGGCGTATCGAAAAAATCGGATATTCAGAATCGCTTGAAAGTTTCAGTAATTGATCTCGGATACAACTCACTCAAGCTCGTGAGCTACGAGGTAAAGAGTGACAACTCATCCTTTGCCGCCTACGATCAAGATTCGGTTCCTGCAAGGCTCGGTGAAGGGCTGAGTCAAACGGGATTCCTTGCACCAGAACCCATCCGACGAGCAATCGCAGGTTTGAAATTTTTCAAAGAAATTAACGAACTGCATGGAGTTAGGCATTGCTTGCCTGTCGCCACCAGCGCTGTTCGGGAAGCAGGGAACCAGGAGCAGTTCGTAAAGCAAGTATTTGATGAAATCGGATTAAAGTTGAGAGTGCTTTCGGGAAAAGAGGAAGCGCTCTTTTCGTACTCCGGCGCGGTGCGTTCATTGGAAGACTCGAACATTTTGTTTTTTGATATTGGCGGGGGAAGCCTGGAACTAGTTTATTCCAATGAAAAGAAGGTCAGGAAAATATTTTCCCTTCCTTTAGGCGGCCTTCGTTTGACTCAGCTCTACGCTGATAGGGACGGATCCTTCAAGGAAAAGGCATATTTGCGCATGTCGAAGCGGATTTTGGAACTTCTCCCTGCGAGGGAAGAACTGCAGGCGCGGGACGACGCAATACTTGTGGGGGTTGGGGGCAATCTGAGGGCACTTGCCAGATGGGATCAGAAGTTGAATAATTACCCTCTAAACAAGATTCACAATTATGCGATAAAGCGGGAATCCATAGAAGCAATGTGTGGTGAACTTTCAAAACTTTCAGTCGACGGAATCTCCGACATTGATGTGATCGGCCGGGACAGAGCTCAGACACTAACCGCCGGATCGCTTGTCATCGAATCTATCATGAAAAAACTGGGATTCAGAAGACTGACAGTGAGTACTCACGGATTGAGGGATGGGATCCTTTCATCTTTTCTAGATGACCTGATTGGTTATCACCAGGGCAGACTCGGCAGGATACCTCCAAAAAAAATCAAGTCTCAGACGCAAACGGAGTACGAGCCGATTGTTACGGATTTTCTGGAAAAACTCGTTGCTTTCGATCTAATAGGAACTAGAGAGGTGGAGATTGTTGTATTTTCACTAAATTGGATGCTCGGCGAGGTTTCCTCCTTAAGACCGGAGGCACTTTTCGGGATGATGATGGACGAAGATTCCGCTCTTTCTCATCGCGAACAACTTCTGGGTGCACTGTCGGTAGTTGAACTCAGAAAAGCAAGGAGCGCCAACTGGCTCTATTCGAGGTATAGATCAATTTTGAAACCGAACAGCAACAAATTGCTGGGGAGGTTGGCCGTTCTTTGTAGATTTCTCGAAGTAATAGTACTCACTGACTCTAGGATTAGAATGATTTTTCTAGAAAATGGCGCAAGAATCAGTCTTCAAATAACAAGTTTCACGCCAGAAGTCAGATTTCCGAGCAAGATATTAAGCGATTCAATCTCAGATCTTGGGAACGAGCTAGACAGGTTCATTGAGTATAAAGTTAAGTGGGACCAAAAGCGTTCTGTCGTAGCTACCGAAACCCTACCGGAACAGAGCATTGAAACTCATGAAAACCAGAAACCATTCGACGGCTGATTCTCAAAAAGGCATACTGATTGTTGTTGAAGGAATCGATGGTTCGGGAAAATCCACTCAATTACACCTGCTCGATAAATGGTTGCGGAGCAAAGGACTGCTTGTTTTTACAACAGAGTGGAATTCCTCTGATGTCGTAAAAGAAATTACTTCCAAGGGGAAAAAGAAAGCCCTCCTCACTCCAACGACTTTCAGTCTTCTTCATGCGACAGACTTTGCCGATAGGTACGAAAGAAATATAGCTCCATTGCTGCGAGCCGGGTACATCGTTCTCGCTGACAGGTACGTGTATACTGCCTTTGCCAGAGATGTCGTGAGAAAATGCAGCACTCACTGGGTGAGAAAAGTCTACGGTTTTGCACAAAAGCCTGACATTACGTTTTATTTTCAAGTTCCCATTGACGTCGCGGTAAATCGGATACTCGTCGGCCGACCCAAGATCAAATATTACGAAGCGGGCATGGATCTAAATCTGAGCAACGATCCCTTCGAGAGCTACAGATTATTCCAAGCAAAAATTATAGCCGAGTACGAGTCCATGGCGGAGCATGAAGACTTTACCGTGATTGATGCGACCAAGGATATCGAGCAACAACAAATGGTGGTTAGGCAAAAGGTCATGGAGGTATTGCCTCGTTCTTTGGCAAACCGGATAAACGGGATTGCGTCGGTTGCCTCGACTCAATCCTCAGGAGCTTAAGGGAAGTGTTAGTCCATAGAGCGAACCCTAAGCCCATCGAATTTTACGGCGAGGGCATCCCCAATCTGACAAATGTCGAGATCAAAGGGAGGCTCATCGTGATCGAAGGCCCGGATGGTTCCGGCAGAAGCACGCAGATCCAGTCGATTATTACGAAACTGGAATCCGACGGCCACGCGGTAGTGAACACGGGGCTGAAACGATCGGAGTTGATCGGTCAGGGAATATTGCAAGCCAAGCAGAAATTACCGCTCGGGAAAAAAACACTCACCCTTTTTTACGCTGCCGATTTCGTGGAACAGCTAGAGCACAAGATTATCCCTGCCCTCCAAGCAGGGTACGTGGTCTTGGCGGACAGGTACATCTACACTCTTATCGCACGAAGTATAGTGCGGGGGCTGAGCAGTAGATGGTCACATGACATATTTGGTTTCGCACCAAAAGCGGATCTGGTGTTTTATCTAGACGTGGAGCCAAACGAACTGTTCCACAGGGTCTTTCAAAAATACGGCAGCCTCGATTATTACGAATCAGGGGCAGACATTGGTCTTTCTGACGATCTCTATGATTCATTCATCGCCTATCAGCAAAAAATGGCGCGAGAATTCACTCTGATGGGGAAACAATACGGAATGATCAAGATCGACGGAAATAGACCGATTCCGGAAGTCTATTCCTCGCTTCAGGAAAAAATAGACGCTTACCTCAATTCCTCTTGAGTTCTAGTTCCAGGGACTCAATTCTGTGGGAAAGAAAGTCCTTGACAGGAACCAGTTTGTATCCTGAGTTTTTGTCGGCGTCAATCGTCTCTTGAATGACAGCCAGATTTCTTTTTCGATTTTGCAATTGCGAAGAGGTCTTTGTTTTTTCTGTCATGTGTTGAAATTCGAATGTCTCTCCTTAAACGCAATCCCTAGATAGTTACTATAGGGCTAATTATAATAAATAGGGCCGGGCAAGAGTGGCCTCTCCGAGCTCCTGATTTTGAAATTCAGAAAAAACTTCTCTGTATTTTTACCTCAATATGAATCGAAAATCTTCCCGGGGTCGGCGAAGTTTTGAAGGAAGTCTAGTAGGTGATTAATCTGAAGTACGACGGAACTTTTTCCAAGAGATTTTCGCAACAGAGAAAAAATCTGGACGCTCGCCTAAAATCCCTTCAAAAAGATGCGTCCCCCGATTCTATCCATGATGTTCGGACATCGATCAGAAGGGTGGAAGCAGCTTTCCAGTTGCTACCAAAGAGGTTCCGGAAACGCAGTAAGGCGTGTCGCTACATTTCGGGCTCCAAGAAGTTGTTCAAGTCCATGTCCCCCGTCCGGGATATCGACATCTTAATTTCTAATCTGGCAGATCTCCAATCAATATCTACCGTCAAAACGGTTCTAATGACTCTTCGCTCGGAAAGAGATCGCAGAATCCGAGAGATATTAGGGCGTGCAAAATCTCTGAATGAGCTCAAGGCTCCAAAACTGAGAAAAAACAAGCTCGCATCTTTTCAGATCATGAAGCGG
This sequence comes from Nitrososphaerota archaeon, assembly GCA_027886785.1. The sequence continues at coordinate 4,655 of JAPCJV010000053.1, forward strand.
AAGAGGCGGGTCCTGCAAGGTTTGCAGTGGAGAATCGCAGAACTTGTCCCATTAGTTCTTCAAGATTATGAGAAGGTCGATGAAGTGCACAACCTTCGCAAGTATTGCAAGAGATTAAGATATACACTTGAGCTGGTCTTATCCGAGGAAGAACGAGATTTCGCGGGACTAATGGAAGAATGGCAAAAGGCTCTGGGAAGCGTGCGCGACCTTGATCTAACCGCGGAGTACATTGCGAAAAACGGACTTGAATCGGAGCTTAAGCAATATCTCGAAGGCTTGAAGAAGAAACGAGAAAGATCCCTTGAGTCTTTTGTCCAAAGTGCCAAAGCCCGACTCAACTCCTCTGGCGATTTGATTCCTATTGCAAAGACCGTGTCCTCCTATAGGGTCTTTTATGGCTGAAATGAGAATATACTCTTCTCATATTCTCATTACGATCCGAATTCATAACCTTCCCATCTAAAGCTGAATGCGCTCAAAACAAATTGAGTTGGCAAAAGTACTTCAAAACCAGCCTCGTGGATGCATGTGAGCCTCCAGAAAATCACGAACGATTTGCATTTTCAAACGGTCAAAGACACCCGGGAGATTCCGGAAAAGAGATCTCATTGCTTCTTGAAAAAATAGGGAATCGGGATGTCGAGATCGATGCTTGCCTACCCCTTAACTTGCACGTGACTTGAGGAGCAACAATGTAAATGCAATTTGGGTTCCTGCGATACTTGGAGATGGAGCGGGTGACGACGAGATTGTCCAGGAACTTTTATTAGAAGACAAGGGAAACTGGGGCAGTTCGACTAATCAGAAAGTTTTGCTGACGAGGGATGTAGAATTCTACAAAAGAATCCAGAAAAAAGTTATTCTTGTCAATCATAGTCTAGCAAAGCATTTTCGTCACGATGGTACTCAACAGATGCATTAAAGGAAATTGAAAATGAATATGCACCGGTAAAATTACAGTCACGATGATTACGAAAAATCTTGATGAATCAGGTGTAGAACTTTTTGATTAGGGAATAGTTGCGTTGTTCTTCCTCTTCGTCTTGCGAAGAGGAGTGGGACTTTTTTCCTCCCAGTAAAGCTGTGTTGCAGAATTCGAGAGATCTTTGTTCCGGTTACGGGTACACCGTCAGACGTCAAAGCACTCAGGTATTCTTGTGAGCTGGCGCGATCTCTTTCTGCGAGAATAGTTCTCGTTTATTCTGTCCCGATCCAGCAGCTGTCTGAAGGGGTTGAGGAGTACTCTCGGATTGAGAATTACAAAGACTTCTTTGCTGATTATGTTCAATCTACAGGTGAAGCTGCACTGGCCAAAGTTTCTCTGAGATTGAAAAAGGAAGGTTTAGAGTTTCGCAAAATCATTACCTGTTCAAGTCAGAAGGCTGTCTGGGAAGAGCTTCTGAAAGGGTCGACAACTGAACCAGTTGCCGTTGTCCTACGGGTGGATCCGAAAACCTATGAATTTGGTAATCTGGGATTTTTGAGAAGCCTTGCTGCGAAGCTAATTTTGAAATCCACTATTCCTGTATTCATAATTCCTAGATGAAGCTTTCCGCACCATAGCCCTAAAATCCGAGTCTTTGCTGAATACTTACAGAAAGACTAGCAGGGCTGTCATATCGTCCGGCTTGATTCTCGCTCGTAGAGCTTCTTCAACAATCATTTGCGCGCTTCCATGACGTTTCACCAGTTCTGAAACATCTCCGACGCTTCCGTGCTGGGAATATACTCTTTCTCCCAGAAGGTTGTCGCTCACCCCGTCAGTGCACAAAAGGAGAATATCTCCTGAATGATATTCCGAGCTCATCGTGTGTACTTTCAACTCCAGATCCGATTCCATTCCGAGGTATTGAATAACCCCAAACATGGACCCTGGACTTTTATCACGTAAGGAATCGTCAACGAAGACCCTCAGATAGGAATCAGAGTCAGAAGCGGCAGAAAACAGCAAAATCGGAGAATCCCCGGCATTCGCCGTCAACACTTTTCCGCCCATTCCCGTTGAAAAGTCGGGAAAGACCTTGGCAACCGCAATTGTAGTTCCCATATTTTGATGGTTCAGGGACTTTGCTGTGTGAAGTAGCTGTTCGTGAATTTCTTCGAGGGAGCTCGCCATGGAAAATTCGTTCTGAATTCCACCAGCTTTGTTTCGCAGAGATGCCATTGCGAGGGAACTGGCTTCCTTTCCTCCCGCATACCCGCCAACCCCATCTGCTACTGCAAAGGTTTGAGTTGACAGATCAGTCAAGTACGAGTCCTGGTTTTCTGAATGCCCGGGGCCTATACTGTTTGACCCACTGTAAACGTCGAACCGTACCAATTCTGAAAAAATCTACCTTGTAAAGCGAGCAACGTTATCGGTTGATAAATTCTTCAAGGTTGCTGGGCGACAGTAATCTGCCGACCTCGTAAATCGCACTAATACATTGCAGGTATGGAAGGAGCTTGGGGAACTTTTCTTTCAAGCCCGTAAGTAGCTGCTTTTTCCAAGTTCAAGCCCTGCCTGCGACAGGTGTTAGCTATCGTGCGCAGCATTGCTCGCCCTCCGAGACTGATCAAAGTCCCCGCACCCAATAGGGAAAAGATGTTTCGATGTCTCCCATTTCTTCCACCTTGGAATGCATCCCTCGCCGCCACCTTCGCGAGATGTTTGTACGAAGCGTAATACACCGCCAACTGTGATTCATTGAGCGAGAACATTGAGAAATCTCTGCTCTTCATCAAACCTAAGGAAACGTTCTGCATCGGCGTAATCGTAAACTCAAATGGCCTGCCATCCACTTCCGAATTGCTCATTTGGTTGATTAACGCGACCGTGTCCCAGTTGTCCTCGTCAGTCTCGGATTCCTGACCCACCTGCACGGTGAAAGCAGGCCTCCAATAATATTTGTTCATGACATAAGTCCCCTTCCACACGATTTCGGGCCAAGTACCGTCGGACCCAATCTTCAGAGGCAGCGTCTTGTTTGGCATGTGTAATTTTGCAAGCTTGTCGCTGCCGGTTTCCACTCCTACCTGAAGTCCGATCCAATTGTCCGGGCCTGCCCTCATTACTTCGGATAATTTTCTAACTAATTCAGGGTACGCCATGGGGATGGAAATTCTGCCATGCGTAGGGTTCGTGTGAGTAATCCCGGGAGCTCCCATTATTGCCCTAAAGAGTTCTAACAGAGCATCTTCATCCGGAACGAAATTTTTGCCGTGCTTGTACGCGAATATTTCGTCGCTGTGCGTCCAGACGTTATCCAAACCGCCCTTCTTCACGTTGACCGCGATCTCCTTCAGGACTTTTTCAGGAGGGTAATACCGTAACGGCCTCAAAGTAACCTCGCAAAAATCACACCCAATTCCGCAACCGCGCATGACCTCGAGGAATCCCTTGATGGTCGGATTCACTATTTCAGGAATATCTTCAAGCTTGGGAAACTGCTTCGAAAACTGATACCGCGAAATGAACCTGTGATCGTCTACAAAACTCTTGTGATAATTGCTGTCAAACGTCTGAAACCCTCGATAGAATTCGTTGCTCCGAGTGGAATCGTCCAGAACGTAATCAAAGAGGTCATTGATGATGTCTTCTGACTCTCCTTGAAAGGCGTAGTCAACGTTCAGATTATCCATTTCATGGGGATGGACTGTAAACTCCCACACCCCTGGGCCGCCTATGACTAGTTTCGCTTTCTTTCCCTTTCGAATGCGGTTGATCCTGGCGAGGAGTGATTCAAATTCCTTCTTGACATAGGCGGGGGCCGTGGAACCAAAAAACAAAGTATAAGATAGAGTCAAAGGCGCCAACCCCAGCGGATCCATAGTCGTCACGCCGATGATCTCGGTGTCGTCCTTGATGAAATTCTCGAAATGATCTTCGTGAGCTACAACCACTTCATCTTCCGAATACTTCTGAAGCAAAGAGGCCTCCAGCTTTCTGAGTGGATAGGTGGCCAGCGAGGCCCTTCCATTTACATCTGGAAGAGGTTTTCCCTTGAGGTACTTGTAAATGAAATTCGGTAGATTATCCGAGGGAGCACTGGGGAGGAAATCCAGCAAAGGAAAGTTCTGATAATCGTGCGACAGTGTCTGATCAGAAATTAGAACGTATTTCGCCATTTCAAAAATTCAACATTAACCTTTTCGCA
>JAPCJV010000054.1 GCA_027886785.1 Nitrososphaerota archaeon
CAATGACATTCGTCGTAATTGTGAGATCCCTAAAATCCTTCGGGCCTCGGCCGTCCAATCTCGTGCCTTTTGCCAAGAGCTCATTCATCTGAGTGCGTCTAAGCTGCTCGACAACGAAGATTTTCTTGACTGCCGACACTATTGTTCAACCTCCATGGGTTTCTCATTTTTGCCAAAGTATTTTCCAATCAGAGCTTCTCTCTGAAGCTGGTAGACTTTCTTGCAACCATTCAACGCCCAGCTGAAAGCTTTGCTGAACTCTTCTTCATTCAATTGACCATCCAGCTGAAGGAGAGTAACCTGGTTTGAAGTGGACATTATTGCGATCGGAAGATCTGCTTGCCCTTCTTTGTCTTCGGTGTCATCCACATCCAGAACTATCTGTCCCGCTACTTTGCCGGCTGCGCAAGCTGATACCAGATCTCGCATGTTAATCCCGGCATCGGCAAGTGCAACGGAAGCCGCAGAAATACCCGCGCATCGGGACCCGCCATCGGATTGCAGGACTTCGACGAATACATCGATCGCGGTTCTCGGATAATCCTCAAGCAATAATGACGGCGCCAGTGCTTCCCGCGTCACTTTCGAGATCTCAATCTCCCTTCTTGATGGAGCTGGGTTTTTGCGCTCCTCGGTCGAAAAGGGCGACATGTGATACCTGCATCTCAGAACGCTTCTGTCAGGCAGGGCACTGTGCTTCGGATGTACTTCCTTCGGGCCGTAGACTGCCGCCATGATCTTGTTCTTCCCAAACTGTATGAAGGCTGAACCGTCTGCATTCTTGAGAATCCCTACTTCAATTTTGATTGGACGCAGCTCGTCCACTCTTCTACCGTCTGCCCTAATTCCCTGTTCGTTAATGAGACTGGAACTATCTCCACCTTGTTTCCCCATATTTCTATTTCACCTAATTGTTTCTCCGATATACTTCGAAACCTTCATTGTCCAAATTTTCCATAAAATTACATCTCGTCATTGTTCTGCTCTGGAGTCATCTGTACTTCACTACCATTCGGGGAAGGTTGTTGTTCGACTTCGGTTGCAGAGGTCATATCCGGCGTTTCATCTTTCTTCTCCGAATCAGTTTCCTCGGAACTAGAAACCTGTTCAGACTGTTGAGGTTCGGGGGTTACGCCTAACAACGCTTGTACCCTTTCTGTAAGATCTGCAGAATGCGCTTCCTCATCCACTAAGTTAACAGCTCGAATAGCTCGCAAAGTGTCTTCGGGACTCCCGACGATCACGACTACACCATTTTGTCCAATCAGCATCCTGGAGCGCGTACCCATCTCAATCGTCTTTATCATCGACCCTTTTTTTCCAATGAGCCGGGGTACTTTTGCCGGAGATATTTTCACCACCTGCCCTCTCGGAATCCGTCCCAGCCCGGGTCCGGATATCGAAAGCAACGGATCTCTAGTCCGGTCAAAGGCAATTACTCTGGAAGCAATCATATCCCCAACCTTCAATTTGTCTGTAAGGGAATCCTTTGCTGGAGAATAATCCCTTCCAAAGACAGACGCCGCAGGCAAAATTCCAAAAAAACACGAATTGATATCGGCTTCCCATGCAAAGGCGCTATAATCAATGACCTTTCCGACAACCAAATCGTCGATCCGGGGAATGTACGGTCCCGACAGTGGAACTACTCGGACAACATCATGGCCCACCTCGGCCATTCCAACTCTCGTTGCAACGAGGGCATCGTCTACTCGCAATACATTCGAGTCTGCCCTCACATTGCCCCTGGCAACAATTTCGCCGGGGATTACATATTTTCTCTTTACATCTGGCACAATTTTTCACTCTAAACGTTATGGTAGATTAACTTTGATGAGCTAACGCAGTACTGACGCCTGCGCCGTTCCTTTGGACAACGATCCCAATCTGTCCAGCAAAGTCGAGTGGACTCCAGCAGGGATTTCAATGATAACAGTCAAGCCGCCGTCCGCGCCCCATTCTTCTTTGATTATTTCCCCAACGCCCTTCAACGCGCCAAATGATTGGGAAGAATATTGCGCGGGTACTTTGATGAGCATCTTGATCCTTTCGGATTTCAACGGCAAAATACTGCGGAGCTGGTCAATCACGGTCTTCGTCTGCTCGCTGACATCTTTGAAAGGATCTATGGTCAACCGAACTTCCGCCATCGCTTGCTCGACTCTCATCGGAGGATGTGGCAGACCCGATCGAGGATCCACGTAATTTCGAGAAATATTTGCGACGATCTGCTTGCGCTTTTCCTCGACGAGCTTTCTCCTTTGCTCTGTAGTAAGATTTAGATCCCCCTTTCGAAGGATGATTTCTGCAACTTGAAGAAAGTCAGTTGTCTTGAAATGCTTGGCTAGTTTTTCGGCAGGGACCCTGAGGCCTTTGTTCGCGTCAGAGTACACTTCGTCAACCGCAACGATTTGTGAGATCTCTACGTTCCGTCCAAATTTGAAATTAAGCGCGGGATCGGGGTGAACAAGGATCTCAAAATGTTCACCTCCGGTAGATAGTCTGACAACACTGAATTTCGAAGACAAAATAATGAATACCTTCCGTGAAAATTTCTAGAGCTTCTCAAAAATAGATTCGTAGAAAGATTAACCCTCGAATCCCAGAGGAATCAACTTCCTCTGAGATATTATTCACCTACTGCCTAATTACTGCGAGGGCGGTTGTTTGGACGATCTAACCTTCGCCTTCTCGGCGTAGCTGTCGATTTCGGAATCTGATAACCTTCTCATCTGTTTCGTCTCTGAAGGAACTACTGCCATTTTTATGTGCCTGGTACCGATCTTATCCTCGCTAACTAGGTAGATTGACTCCACAGCTAAGATGAGAGCCTCTTCGATAGAAATATCTTCTTTGTATCGTTGCTCTAGGTATTCCCCAACCTGATCCGCACCCGCACCGATAGCAATCGCATAGTAACCAACATAAGTCCCGCTGGGGTCTGTCAGGAACAGCTGAGGGCCGTTGGAATCAACTCCTGCAATAATCAACGAGACTCCGAAGGGTCTCACTCCGGCGTACTGCGTATACTGTTGGCATTGATCTGAAAGTCTCTTCGCAACAGATTCGACGTCCACCGGTTCGTCATAGACGAGCTTGTTGCTCTGCGCAACAATACGGGCTTGATCCACCTGAACCCTGGCGTCCGGAATATATCCGGCGGCGGCTACTCCCAGATGATCGTCGACTTGGAAGATTTTTTGGGTCTCACCGGGAGTCTGTAACTTCCTTGGTCTTTCTTCTACCGCGAGAATAACTCCGTGACGTGTCCTAACGCCGACGGCTAAAGTTCCGCGGCGAACAGTTTCTATAGCGTATTCAACTTGATATAATCGGCCATCGGGAGAAAAGACAGTGATGGCTCTGTCATAACCGGCGGCTGCGGGGAACATATTAACAAACCTTTGACAAATTGCACTTAGCCCGGAATTTAAACCTTACAGACAAACCAGATTGCAAAAAGATGCGGCCGTCAGCAAAAATTCTTTGAGAATGAAAAAATGGAAAAGCTAGAAGTATTAACGCAAACAATTCATTTCAAGGGACACCGAAATGTACTCTGTACCCACAGAAATACTGTCGAAATAACGAAGGATGAATGTATTTCGAAACGCGCCGATTGCATTCTTGGGGTAGAAGCTAGCTGCGGTTGCCGGGATTTGCATCCCGACTTGAAGGCGCACATTAAGGCTGGTGGAAGTCTTCGATTCGAAATAAGAGTCAAGAATTTCGTTTTCATTTTTTCGGGCAAAGGATCTCCCAACCTAGAGCTTACTGATCCACAAGAAATCGTCCTCCGAAGATCTGATTACGGAAGCCCCAGAACAGCGGCCATTTTGTGCGACTCGGCTGCGATCGACATTCCAAGACCCATGATCGATTTTTTGAAAAATCCTGATACTGAGGGTGAATTTAAGATCTCGGCTCTTAATGAAATTCGATTGCCGGAGAGCGAAATCCCGGAAATTGTTTTTGCTGGCTTGATAGACTAAGGGATTTGAAAGCCCGATGCAACTTCTAGTTGCAAATAATGCATTAGATCATTATCCTTTCAAGAGCAGTCTCCTCACTCAAAATAAAGTGCTGGTTTGAAGGGAAGAGAATAAGCAGATTTTTTCTTTGGATCATATTTGTTAGGCTCGTCTCCAGAGTGAACAAATAAGGACGTATCTAACTTATCCTCCAAGTACTCCTTTGATTCATCGTAGATTTTCCTTTCGTCTAATACCTCGCATTTTTTGTAATTTAGAATGAAGCTCTCACCAAGCTCATTGATAGATTTGGTGATCCTCCCCAAAAGATTTGCCACTAGTTTCTTGTCGAGATCCGTATGTTTTGAAAAAAACTGTTCGAGGGTTTGACTCGTTTTCTCTCCGGTCTCTCGGGCATTCACGAGACTTTTGAAAAGATCGTAACTCCAATCGGAAGCGACATAAACGTGTAACTCCTTCGGCTTCTGGGACATCAGTTTCAAAATATTCTTGGAATCGTCGAGTAGCCTTTCTATTGTTGACTCAGAAAGCTCGGCATCAGGATGAAATCTATGCTCATCAACTGCCGGAAACGGAGAATCTGAAATCAGAGATTTTCCGTTTAAGCGTTCGTTTGCTTCTTCGGCGAGAAATGGAACGAAAGGAGCGAGTAATCTAACCCAAGTCTCTGCAGCATATTGGAGAACGAATCTATTTCTTTTTTCAGCCCTCCCTAGATAGTGCCGTACATCGTTCCAATACGAGTAAAATGCCTCTTGGAATGCAGATTTTGTCTTTAACACTTCTAGAAACGAGGTGATATTTTTGATGTGCTTTTGGATTTCATTTTCAAGCCAATTCTCAGCTAATTTGTAATTTCGAGATTCAACGACGCCAGATGAAGAAATATCTTGTATGAAGCTTAGTAGAGAATTTATCTTGCTCTGGATGTCTCTCGCGTTTTTCTCCCTCCAATCCATATCATCCAGTCCCTCGGCACCATCCATCAGTGCCGATCGAAGTACATCGGCTCCAAATGTTTCAAGAGCTGTCGAAAGAGTGATTACGTTTCCTTTACTTTTGCTCATTTTCTCCCCTTCGACCATCATCATTCCATTGGCGGAGATCCCCTTCGGCCATAGTGAACGGGGGAAGAAAGCTGTGTGCTGAAAAATGAAAAAGAGAAGGTGATTTGGGATAAGTTCCTTTGCCGAATTTCTGAGGTCGACTGGGTACCAGTAAAGAAATTCATTTCTCGCTGCAATGAGTAGATCCTTAGAAACAGAAGACGTCTTTGCAACGTCACTGGGAACACCCTCTCCGAGAAAAACAAAATCAAAAAACGGATCTGTCAGCTGATGAGGGCCGATTTTGTTTTCAACCAGCAAGGGTCTTATGGTATAGAACGCCATGTAGATCGTCGAATCGCTGAGCGTTTCCACGATCCAACCAGGAGACCAAGGTAGAGGCGTTCCGAGCCCCACCCTTCTAGCGCATGGCCAATCCTTGATCCAATCTACCACATCGTGAAACCACTGCCGAATACTTTCAGGGTACATCTGGCACTGGTCCACGCATTCGTGCGCCAGTTTTTTCCATTCTGGATCAGAATATTTCAGGAACCATTGGTCCTCGAGGACCTTAACCCTGCATTCAGTTAGGCACCTGCAAACAACTCTTTCGGGTAGATCATACATCGAGTCTGCAAGCCCTTTTGTCTTCAGCTCCTCGATAATCTCAGGTTTGACCGCAGAGACCTTCTGTCCCTTGTACTTGCCCGTTACTTCGTTAAGAACGCCTTGATGAAATTCCCGTTTGTAAAGCTCTGCTGTGGCATCACTCACCTTTGGGTCCAACTGGCTGTAAATTCTCATCCTCTCGACCACTGCCTGAGCCGGGATAAGCCCTATGCCTTGGACCGTGATGAGTACAATAGGGATAATGGCCATTAACTTCTCCCGATCGATATGGTATTTTTCTTGCAGGGCAATATTCATCTTGAGATCCCTGAGTGCAACGAAGTCCATGGGGGCGTGTGCAGGAACGCTGTAGACCACCCCTGAACCGTTTTTCGGATCTACGAAATTGGCCGGAAGAATCATGATTTGATCCTCCGGCTTTAGCGGATTTGAGACCATCCGCCCTATGAGCTCACGCCCTAAGAAATTTTTCTGCACCACAATTTTCTTGAGCTGATCCTTCAGTTTTTCGGCAGCATCCGCGCTAACTATCCATTTGCTTTTGTTATCCACGATTATTTCGGAATACTCTGCATCTGGACTAATCCAAAGATTGGTTACCCCGAAAATTGTTTCCGGTCTGAAGGTAGCAGCCGGTAAGTAATCCTCTGCGTCCCATAGCTTGAACTTGATGAGCGTGTACTCCTCCCATTGGACTCCCTCACCCTCAACTCTGTCATGGTCTCCGGTGGGGCTCTGATCGCGGGGGCACCAGACCACGGGATGGGTTCCTCTGGTGACGTAGCCCTTTTCTCTGAGCTTGTTATACTGCCATAAAACGAACTTGTTAAACGCAGGTTCCAGATCCGTGGTGTGAAACTCTCGGGTCCAGTCAATGGAAAGACCCAGGCGCTTTAGGGCCTGCCTGCCCGAATCAGTGTAATATTGAGCCATGAACTTTGGATCGTAGAACTTTGGCAGATCTGTCTTTGAGATCTGGTCGATTTCAACAAACTCCCTGATCATTGCTTGATCTCCCTTGGACAATCGTTCAGAGGCCGCAACGATTGGCTGCCCGGTCCAATGCCAGGCCCACGGAAATACCACATTGAATCCTTGCATCCTCTTGAAGCGGGCGAAAACGTCTACTCTAGTCGCGGTGAAACCGTGCCCTAAGTGGAGCGGCCCATTCATGTAAGGGAAAGGGAAAGTTACCATCTTTTTCTCCTTCGCAGGATCGATTCCAGGTTCGAAGATTCGTTTCTCCGCCCACTCACGGATCCACTTATCTTCAATACTCTTGTCCATACTGCGACCGAACTCGACCAAGCGGAAGTACAGCTTTACTTGGTTAAGTGATTTAACAAAATCGCTTTGAGATCTGGAACCGAGCTCGGTTTATGATCTGCTCCGCCTTGTCCAAATCTCGCATCCCCGCCACCGCCCGAACCGCCTAAGGCTTTCGCGACTGCTCGCGCAATCTCGCCCGCTTTTGCTCCCCTTCTTTGTGCCTCCGCTCCACAAAATACGACAAGCCTTGTTTTAGAACCCTCTTCGAAAATTGCCAAGTAAATAATGGAAGGAAATAATCGAGAAAGTTTGTCCCCTAGAATCTTATGGTATTCGAAATCGAGTCCTATCTCATACACCGAAGTGTAAAATTTCACGCCATCCTTTAGGTCCTTGCTCTGCTTAGGAATCTCGACAATCATTAGTTCTGCTAACTTCTTAGCTAGATACTTGGATACCGCCCTTGCGTTTTCAATGTCGGCTAGCACATTTGAAACTGAAGCGCTGAGTTTGTCCGAGGGCGTTTTCAACTTGGAGGCTATCTCAAAGAGCTCCGTTTCTTGATTTTCGACTCGGAGTACTGCTGCTTCTCCTGCGACGTACTCCAATCTTTCGACGCCATCTTGAATCCTTTCAGACTTTACAATTTTAATCAAACCCACTTCGCCGGTTGAGGAACAGTGCGTTCCCCCACAAGCTTCCACATCCCATCCTTCTATGTTCACAATTCGAAGCTCTTTCACCGGTGCGACCCCTCCCTGATACAAGCGAAATCCGTATTCTTTCTCAGCGTTGCTCCTCGGCATCCAGGTAATCGAAACCGGTAGGTTTCGCCTGACGACTTCGTTGGAGATCTTTTCGATTTCTAGCACTTCCTCACGTGTAAGATGTGCGAAATGAGTAATGTCCAGACGAGCCATGTCTGCGTCTTTGAAAGCGGAATGCTGCCAAACCCACGGGCCGAGGAATCTTCGAGCCGCACCGTTGACGATATGAGTCGCAGTGTGGTGCCTCATTATCAAGGACCTCCTTTTGGAATCAATCTTCCCCCTGATCGTCTCTCCTTCCAGAATCTTCCCATTTAGATTCAGGACGTGATGAAAGACCACATTATTCATTTTGAATACATCGTCTACGGGAACATCCTCGATAGTTCCGTGATCTGGCTCTTGGCCTCCGGCTCTAGCGAAAAAGGCGGTAGAGTCTAGGACGATAAACTCTCCGTTGAATATTTTCAGGACCTTTGCTTCGAATTCGAACTGGTCTCGATTTTTGTAAAAAATGAGGTCAGTGGGGGTAAGAGATGCTATGTCGAAAGATCCGGCTTGAGAGAGCTCCTCTTCTGTCCCCTTGTGTTTTTCTTCTGAATGCCTTTCAGTGATCAGTTTGTAAAACTCTAAGGGCACAGTTATGTTAAATCCGGTTACTCTCAGAGCCTCAGGTGTAATACCCTCGCTGTCGTACAGTCGAATCAAATCTTCCACTCCGAGTTTTGCCTCTCCTTTTTTTAGAGAATCAACAATTTTAGAGGATCGCTCTTTTGCGTTCCAATACTTTCTTTTTTCGACATCTAGAATTGTTTTAACTTCCTCCAGATGATCAGATAACTCAGGATAAATTTCTCTCAGAGATTCGGCGTGTAGGCTCGCCAAATCTGAGAGGTCAAGAGAAAGTCCTAGATCAAAAACGAAATCTTGCGCTCTTCTGAAAATTACTCGAAGGTTGTACCCGCCTCCGACATTGCTCGGCAACATCCCATCAGAGATGGCAAATAACAAGGTGCGGCTGTGATCAAGGATCGAGTACAC
>JAPCJV010000055.1 GCA_027886785.1 Nitrososphaerota archaeon
GGAGCACAACCATGCACTGGCTCAAACAACGCAAAGTCGTCCCCATAATTCGCGGAAGACGCCACGCCGATGCCTCCCACCACTTGAGACGCCTCATCCGAAAGAATGTCCCCGTACATATTTGAAGTTACTATCACGTCGAACGCTTCCGGGCAACGCACCAGATTCATTGCTGCGGTGTCAACGTACATCGAGGAGTACTCTACCAATGGAAAATTTTTGGAAATCGCGTCACATGACTTTAGGAATAAACCGTCCGTTTTGGGCAGAACATTTGACTTGTGGACGCATACAACAGCTGGACTCCTTGGAGATCCTTTAGAGCTCCTTGCCTCTGCTCTGCCCAATGCTATTTCAAAAGCAGTTTTCGCAATTCGCCGGCTGGCTTCCTCCGTCACAACTTTCAGGGCGATTGCCTTCTTCCCGTTCATCTCTTCGAACTCTCGCCCCACATACAGGTCTTCGGTATTCTCTCGGACGATCACCAGATCCACGCCTTCAAACTTACTCTCAATAAACGGATAATTCTTAGCGGGTCGGATGTTTGCGTAGAGATTAAGCTCCTGCCTCAGAAAGAGGATCGTTTCTTTGGCAGTCTCTCCCACTGGAGCCTTCAAACACAGATCAGACTCTCTGATCGCCGAGTAGCTCTGCTTGGGCAGGGCCTCGCCAAAATCCTTCAACGCCCTGTCTCCTGCAGGTGCCGGCACGAACTCGAAGCAGAGCTTAAAGCTGTCCACCAGAGTATCCAGAACGGATCTTGCAGAGGCGAAAATTTCGGGCCCTATTCCATCCCCCTCAATGTACGAGAGCCTGTAGCCTCTGGTCAAGCGTTACTATCCTTCCTAATTCTTAGGGCATCGGCAGCTCTGTCTTCTTCGCGGCCCTGGCTCTCTGAAGCATGATCTCATTGATGCCGCTGATCATAGCGTCGACGCTCGTCATCACAATGTCTGTTCCGACGGAGGATGCCGTGCTTATGTGGCCGTCCTCGTCCTCGATCTTCAGCAGTACTTCAGCTTCAGCATTCGTTCCTCCCGTGATCGCTTCCAGTTTATACTCTCTCAGGCGGACCCTGGTGAACCGATCGGTAACTTTTTGAATCGCTTTGAGAACCGCGTCGACTGGACCCGTTCCCGTCTCTGCCACGGTTATCGTCTGCTCGCCGCCGATCGTAAGACGCACCGATGCAGTGGGGACGGTCTTTATCCCCGTGATCACTGCCAGATCGCTGATTTTGACAAACGCGTTGCTTCGTTCCAGTCCGATAACTTCCCTGGCGATCCGGTCGAGATCTACGTCCGTGACGGTTTTGCCTTGATCGCCGAGCTCTTTCACTCTGTCCAGCACTCTCTTATTTTCGTCGCGGGAAGCTTCGATTCCAAGAGCTTTGAGCTGCGCAGCGATCCCGTGGGATCCTGCGTGCTTCCCTGCCTGGATCCTTCTTGTAGCCCCCACCAGTTCAGGCTCCATGGGCTCGTACGTCGCGGGCAGATTCAGCACTCCATGTGTATGTATGCCTGATTCGTGCCCAAACGCATTTTCTCCAATGATCGCTTTGTTGGGTTGCACAAAAACGCCCGTGGTTCTCGCAACGACGCGCGACGTCGAGTAAAGCAACTTGGTGTTGATCCCTGTCTCAAAGCCGTAGAGTCTCGTCGCCGCCATCACGAACTCCTCGAGCGAGGCGTTCCCCGCCCTCTCGCCGATTCCGTTCATCGTGAGTTGTGATTGGTCTGCACCCGCTCGGATCCCGGCAAGGCTGTTAACCACGGCCAAGCCATAATCATCGTGACAGTGCGTGCTGATGGGAATATCAATTTGAGATTTCAGATAGCTGACCAGATCGAAAAAGGATTCAGGGGTGGCTGTCCCGACAGTATCTGGAACATCGATCCGAATTGCACCAGCATCTACTACATCCTTGAACACCTGAGCTACATAGGCTCGATCAGATCTGGTTGCGTCCTCCGCGGAAAACTCCACCTGGATTCCATGAGCTCTAGCATATTCAACCGCTTCAACCGCAGCGCGCGACACCTGCTCTCGAGTCATTTTCAGCTTGTATTGCAGGTGGATATCTGAGGTTGCGACGAAAATATGGCCGTACGAAATGTCGCATTCGATGAGTCGATCGATGTCGGACTTTTCTACTCTGGAAAGCGCCGCTACCTGGGATTTCAGCCCCAGCTTATTGATCGCCTTTACTGCTGCGCGTTCTCCTTCCGAGACGATTGGAAATCCAGCTTCAATTACGTCTACTCCGAGCTCATCAAGGGCTTTCGCGATCTCGACTTTTTCCTCGATGGTGAGAGAAACTCCCGGAGTTTGCTCCCCGTCTCTGAGCGTGGTATCGAAAATTCTGATGCGTCTACGAGCCGAAGCATTACTCATTCTCTGAGACCTCGCTTTAGGGCGGTGAGCCCCGTGCGCACTACTTCTTTTACAGCACCAGACTTTGAAGCTTCAGTGATGAAATAATCGATCTTTTCCGGGGTAGCTGTGTATTCTACCACGAGCGAGTCTTTCGCAATGTCCACTGCCTTCGCTCCGAGATTGTTGGAAAGTTCCAGAATACTGTTTCTGCTTTTGTTGTCTCGGGTTTCAAACTTTAGCAGAGCCAGCTCTCTGGCTACCGAGTCTTCGTGCACCATCGTTCCTACCTCGATTACATCAATCATTTTTTCCAGCTGTTTTACCAATAGTTGCAACGCTTGTTCGTCTCCCTTTGGAATGATCGTCATTCTTGCAAGATCAGGAGATTCGGTCTCTCCGATGGAAATACTTGTGATGTTGAACCCTTTAGCTCTGAACATTCCAGAGATGCGGTGGAGAACCCCACGCTGATTTTCGACTATTGCGTAGACTATCTGCGTTGCTGGTTTCTTTTCTTGGCTCACTAGGACCTCCTCCCCGCTTGTATTCGACGGAATCTGGGACACTGCTGCTGGTGCAGGTCGCGCGGATACGCTCATGCAACCACCATATCCTTTAGGGCAGTCCCCGGAACCACGAAGGGAAACACGTCCTCCTCCGGAGAAATCGGAACATCGATAACTGTCGTAACATCGCTCTTCAGACCCAGTTTCAGGGCCTTTGCAAACTCGTCGATCGACTGAGCTCTCAGACCCTGAGCTCGGTACGCCTCTGCCAGTTTTACGAAATCGGGAATCCCGTACAGTTTCACTCCCATGTACCTCCGCTGGTAGAACAGCCTCTGCCACTGGGCGACCATTCCGAGCATTGTGTTATTCAGGATGACCACAATCACCGGGATATTGTCCAGGACGGATGTGGCAAGGGCGGCTTCTGTCATGTTAAAGCTACCGTCACCTGCGATGTCCAATACGGGACGATCCGGAGCCGCTACCTTTGCGCCCACGGCGGCGGGGAAGCCAAAGCCCATAGTGCCCAGTCCCGTAGAACTGAAAAATGTCCCCGGTTCAATCACGTCATAGTGCAGCGAGGCCCACATCTGGCACTGCCCTACCTCAGTGGTGACAAGCGACTTGGGAGGCAGGATCTCCCTCAGTTTTTTCAAAACGCTTAAAGCTGAAATTTTGGTCATGTCTATCTTCCACTCGTTCTGACAGCTTTCTTTTACATCGCCGTATCTCTTTTTCCACTTTTGAATGTCGTTTCGCTTCGCCCGGCGTATCAGGGATTCGACCATAGCTCGGAGAGAGGTCCGCACATCTGCAACTATCCCCAGGTCGGCCTTCTTGTTCTTGTTAATTTCCGAGGGGTCGATATCTACGTGGATGATCGTGGTCTTCGGGACGAACTCACTCACTTTGCCAGTAGATCGATCGGAAAATCGCGTGCCTACCGCGAGGAGTACATCTGCTTCTTGAATCAGCCGATTTGCCTCCAGATGGCCGTGCATCCCTATGGGTCCGATGGCTAGAGGGTGCGTTTCGTTGAAAACTCCCTTCCCCTTGAAGGTGGTAGCGACCGGGCACATCAAAGCCTCTGCGAGAGCTTGCAGTTCTGCGAACCCTCCGGAGATGGCTACTCCACCGCCGGCGAGAATCATGGGTCTTTCAGCGGCAAGCAGAGCGTCAACAGCTTTTTCGATCTTGATGGGATCGGGCTCGACCACGGGATTGTATCCCCGCAGCTGTACTTTCTCGGGAAACACCATTTCCGCTTCTCCCGTTTGGATGTCTTTAGGAATGTCGATCAGGACTGGACCGGGTCTTCCGGAGGCCGAAATGTAAAACGCTTTCTTAACCATCTCAGGAATCTGTCCTGGATCCAGAGGCTGAAAGGCGTACTTTGTGACTGGAGTCGCGACTCCCATGATATCGCACTCCTGGAAGGCGTCCTTTCCTATGGAAGAGGTCGCGACCTGTCCAGTAATGGCTACAATGGGAATGGAATCCATGTACGCTGTGGCGATCCCGGTAACGAGGTTCGTCGCCCCTGGACCCGAGGTTGCCATGCAAACACCCGGTCTCCTTGAAACCCGGGCAAAACCGTCTGCCATGTGGGCTGCGAGCTGCTCGTGCCTCACCAACACGTGTCGAATCTCAGAGCTGTATAGTTCGTCATAGATAGGGAGATTGGCTCCCCCGGGCATGCCAAAAACTACGTTTGCCCCCTCATTTTCTAGCGACTTTATGAGCGCTTTCGATCCGCTTAGTTTCGACACTTGTTTCTCAATACTCCAGTAAAATTTCCCCCCAGAGAATTCTGATTTAGAATATCGCTGGGGCTATGCCACGACAAGCGGCAAGCTCAACGCTCCGAAGGACACTTCTCCGAATAAGTGTGTCCCATATGAAATGACACCAGAATGCTTGCCGGGCATTTCTTACTGATTCTTTAAATCAATCTTATAATTATTTAAAACTAGCGAGCAAGTCTTTGAGATTCTTATATTATTGATTCTCTAGAGGAATCTTAGAAGAATTCGAATTATTCCGCCTGGCCGAAAGAAGAATTATTAACTCGCGACTGGCCTGCAATTTTTCATATGATCTGATAAAGAATTAATTCTTTTTTACCCCAGCCAATCTCATAGCCCAGCATTGAGTTTTTCTGGTGGTTCAGGCAGATCGTTCTCGGGAAAAAAGGGATTTTCCTCTGCTCAAAAAAAGGATCGGAAAAAGAAGCAAGAATTTCACACACGTCGTCTAAAATATACTCCTGAAGAACATCTGGATTTCTCCCAGCTGAAAAACCGGGTCTCCATCGCGCTTGATAGGCTGGGGAACCAAGTATTTTCCTTGGAACCAGGAGCGTACGATTTTGGTCATTGGGTGTCGAGCTTCAATCTTCTGCTGGATGATTTTGAAGAGAAAGCTGTCGTGGAAAACCTTCCCCAGGAATATTTCGATTCGAGGCAAAAACTAACCGCAGAACTCTCATCGCCCTTGGACACATCTAGCATAGATCTGGAAATTCAGCAGCTGGAATCTGATATAGGATTACTGCGAGACAAGATTTCCGAAATCCAGCGAAAAGCAGAGTCCGAAAGAAATCAGTATCGGATCGATTCGACCTCAAAATTAGAGGCGCTGAAAAAAGAGCGGCTCGAATCTGATCTGGAGTTGAGTCGGGCCAGGACCATGCTCGAGGAACGAAAGAAAGTCGAGGCCAAGCAATCGGTGTTTGGAAAGTTGTTCTCGCGCTCTTCTCCATCATCCTCACGGTCCACGCAGAGCAGAATTCATGCACTGGAAGTTCGAAAAAACGAGCTTGATGAAAGCCTTGGGGAACTTGCGGCTGAGAGAGCCAAGAAGCAGTCTATAAAGAAGGACCAGGGGGGCGAGACTATTCAGCTGCGGATAGAACTGGAAAACACCCAACAAAAAATGGGGGAACTGCAGGCGCAAAAACTGGAGATGCTCCAATTTGCTGGGAAAAGA
Organism: Nitrososphaerota archaeon; assembly: GCA_027886785.1. Next base: position 5,874 of record JAPCJV010000055.1, read on the forward strand.
AGAGAAGTTACCCAAGCCATGTCAGAGATTATTTCCGGGTTGCAGCTTCACCCAGAAGCTGAAGATGATTCTAGCGCTCTTCCCGTAAATTGAAGACAAAAAGTACTCAAAAAGAGTGAGGGCAGAAAAAAGAAAGAGGGGTTCTAGTAATCCAAGGTTCGCCGAATTACTAGAAATTTAGGCGAAATCTTCTCTATCGAGAAGCAAGTACGACTTTGAATCTACACAGAAATTTAGGCAGAACTGTCGTCTGATGTAGATTCAGTCATGGACTCGCTGTCAGAGTCTGACGCTTCAGTCGAGGCAGCTTCTGCACTGCCCCCAGCTGCAGCCCCACCGACCACTGTGGCGCTGGCGAATCTCGGACCCACTCGGTCAACTTTGATCTTGACCTTTTGTCCGACCTTTGCTCCTTGAACGAAGATCACGAAACCTTGGACTTTTGCGACACCGTCGCCCCGTCGTGAAAGTTCAGTGACTTCTACGTCGTATTCCTTTCCTACTTCTACCGGCTTGGGACCCATTGGAGGTCTTCCTCCACCGAATCCGCCCCTGTTTCCTCCGTAACCGCGATTGTCGCGGTCTCTTCCGTAGCTCATGTTAGTTACGCTCAAAGCACTTTTTCTTCTTGCCGTGATATAAGGAAAGCTACTCAGCAAAACTGAAACTGGAGGTTCCTATCTCAACAATCTTCTCTCGAAAAACTGACTCAGTTATGATTAATGAGAAAGAGGCCCGATCGCAGGAGAGAAGGTATTTGGGACTAGCAGGAAGTCGATTTCCAAAAAGTACATTTCTTAGGAAGAGAGCTGTCGCGCTGAATCCCCAAATTTGTTTTTTGTAGAAAATTCACTGATAGCTATTCAGAGTTCGTTTCACGTTGAACGGTACGAAACTTTGCACCGCTGAGCAATCGGGCGAGAAATGGCTACAGCAATGAAATTTTAGAGCAATAGGAATCACATTCACATTAGATCGATTATCAGGGGCCTGCAGTTCATTCATTTTGCAACGTAAAGTAAATGCACCATCTCAATTTTTCTCGTCATTAGACTCTGGATCTGGAGAGACTATGGAAAACGTGTAAATATCCAAACGGGATATATCTTTAGATTGGAACGAAAAAGGAAAATGAGATACTCGTGCACGCAATGTGAACGTACCCTCCAGAACAGGGGAGATGCGGACGCACACGAACACGAAACGGGCCACAAGGTCGAGCTCGCAATCAGCGCGACTTATTGGGGAGCCCATCTGGTTACCGTTTAGAGAACCAAAAAAGCGGAATCTCGCGCGAACCCTCAGAAGAGGTTTTGCATTTGTGTGGGTCTGTATCCCACCTTCCTCGTTTTTTTATGATAAGGTAACTTTACGTTCTACGAAGAATCATAAAATCTAGGAAAGTATTCGGTGAATTTTCTTCCGTGACAGACTCCTCAGTCTCGCTCTCTGCACAGGCGGAGAGAAAATCCAGACCGGATCTGCCCATTTTTTCCATCATAGACTCCATGAATTTTGACGACCACTTTGTCCTCCTGGGAGACGTCGGGACGGGCAAAACTACGGTTACTCCCGTCTACGAATTCAAGAAAAGCGAGATGCGGCGAGAGATCGTGATCCGGGAACCGTCGAGGGCTTCCTGTAATGCTCTATACTATTCGCTGGAAGCGCTCTATCCCGAGGTGAAGAGCGAACTCGCAGTCATTACCAAAGATACCAAGCTCAATATCGATGGCAGGATCAAGATCGTCACCGACGGCGTTTTACTTCGCATGCTAGCGGAAAATTCTCTGAATAACGTCTCGCTTTACTTTGATGAAAGTCACCAGATGACTTCGCAGCTGGAGCTCTGCATGTCTCTTGCCAAGAAAAATATGCTCGAGGGGAAGTGCCGGGGCAACCTGTTTCGGATCATGAGCGCCACCATCAATCCCAGCGAATTTTTGGCTTTCATGAACATCCAGAATCTATACACGATCTCCGGGAGAAGGTTCCCCGTTTCCATCGAGCTCGAAATCGCCAAGGACACAAATGAAATGCTCGATCGGTTGTCTTACTATTTCAGCAGCCAACCAGGGAACGAGTCCTGGATCGTTTTCCTGCCCACCCGACGACTTGTGGAGAAATTTGCGGGGAGCTATGGAGGCATATATCTTCACGGAGGTCTTGAAGGAGCAGAAGTAAACAAAATCCAGCAAAGGGCTGAGCTCGACAAAAATCTGATGATCTTTGCGACAAACGTGATTGCATCTTCCGTCAATATTTACGTAGATAACGTGTTGATCTTCAATGAAGCCATTGAGGGAAGAGACAAGTTAGGGCACAAGGTGCTCGAATACAAATCGATCGACAACAATTCGCTTCTTCAGATGATGGGGAGAATCGGCCGGTTCAAGCCGGGCAGAGCCGTGATCTTGACAGACGTTCCCATACCGAAAACAATACTGCCCACGAAGGTCTTCAAGGCTTTGGAGCGCGAGACTCCCTTCGACCTCGTACTGTTGATGGCGAGGTACGGACTGAAGTTGAGCGAATTGGAATTCATGTCCAAGCTGAATCACAAGGAAATTGAATTCGCGCAAGAATGGCTATTCCAGATCAGAGCGATTGAAAAAGAGACCCATGCCATAACGGAGAAGGGAATTTTGATGACGGAGATCCCCTACGATCCAGACTTTGCCCACATGATCTCCGAGACGTTACTGGAGGGGGACATGGAAATAGCCAGATTTCTGCTAGCTTCTGGAGCTTTTGGCGACTCGCTGAACCACGCGTACAAACTGGAGATGGAAGCCC
>JAPCJV010000056.1 GCA_027886785.1 Nitrososphaerota archaeon
CTGGACATCGTGAGCATTTGTACTTGGCCAATTCTACACAAAGAAATGACTGTGAACGCCGCGGTTGCGGGTGTAAAGATGATCTGGTGTGAAAAGCCAATGGCGGTGGGAATTGATGAGATTGACGAAATGGTTCGCACGTGTTCTGACCATAAAGTGCGACTTTTCATTAATCATCAACGTCGCTATGAAATGCCCTATCAGATAACGAGACAGATGATCGACGCCGGGGTTTTAGGGCAGGTCGAGCGCCTCGAAGGGTGGGTGGGGAGAGGATGGGATCTTTCGTCTTGGGGAACTCATTGGGTCGATATGCACCGCTTCCTGTTGCACGATGCGCCCGCCGATTGGGTGCTCGCGCAGGCGCCTCGCAGCGGAAAAATTCGCTATGGACATCCTGTGGAAGATCAAATGCTTCTTCAAATCATGTTTAGCAATGGAGTGATCAGCTTTATTCATTTAGGCAATCACTTGAAGACTACTGGTTTACGAGTCGTAGGTGAGAAGGGCACGATCTCCTTTCTCGACGGTGGAGTGGATTTCAAGATTCAGCATGAAAAAAATGCGAGCGAGCTGGCCAAAAAATTCTTGGAAGGAAAACAGTATGTTTCAGGAATGAATAGGGCATTGGAAGACATCATCATCTCTTATGAAAAAAACCAAGTAGGAGAGATTGACGTCCACAACGGAGCGAGATCCGCCGAGATCGTAATTGCCGCCTACCAATCTGCGATCGAAGGAAAAGTGCTTCGTCTTCCTCTTGAGAATCGGAGTTTCAACCTCCTGAAAAATTTTCAAGGATAACTGTAGTAAGCTGATGCGAGAAGAGGATTCTGTTCAGCGCCGGGTCTACTAAGGACGCAGATTGGCCCTTTGAAAGAGCGAAGCGTACCTCGGGTCCTCTCGGATGCTAGGATCGAAGTGGGCATACCTTAAGACACGGAATAGTATGGAACGTTCGTTGAAAGCCTGATCGAGGTACCTGAACATTTCGTCTTTATCTCCCAGTCCTGCATGAACGATCGCCAAGTTGAACGGTTTTCCGTAAGTGTCGTCGGGCAGCTCGTTGAGTTTTTGCAGAATCTCCTCCACTTTTTCTCGCCTCCCTAACAGGGCATTATAGAAACCGAGTTCAGACATATACCCGTTGTTAGAGGGATGTCTCCTCAAAGCCTCATCTGCATAAGCCGCCGCAGCGTCGAAATCTCCCTTGGCCTCCGAGATCAGCGCCATGATAAAGTCAAAGAATTGGTTGGTCGTATCAAGCTCTTTCAGCTTCTGGATCCACTTCTGAGACTCCCCTTCATCACCTATTTTGGCGTAGTTGTACGCCATATTTGATGCGAGTGCTGCCGAAAGTGGGTCCAATTCTGCCGCAATCCGCGTCTCCTCGATGGACTTCTCCACGTTTCCGGTTTCCATAAGGCATATTCCATACCAATGGTGAGCAAGCGAATAATTTGGGCTCAGCTTGATCGCAACCAAAAACTCGCGCTCTGCCTCCGCAAACCGGTAATCTGCTGTAAGAAACTGCGCGAGGGTGTTATGTGCCTCCGAAAGGCCATTGTCTAAAGACAACGCCTTATCGAGAGACTCCTTCCCCCTCTTGTTGGCCTCTGCCGTCGGCATATGGTCATAATTGCCGAGCAGGAAAAACGCGTCGGCCAGGCCGGCATAAGCCTCGGCATAGTTGGGATCCTCCACAATAGCTGCCTCGAAAAGTTTCTTAGCTTCCCTCATTCCGGCTTCTGTTCTGTCGCGCAGCGCCATGCGTCCTTTCAGATAGCGCACGTACGCAGCCGAGCTAGCAGGTGTCTTTTTCTCAATGCTCTTTTGCTCCTCAGGGATGAGTCGAGCCATTAGTGCTTCGGAAACGCTCTTTGCAATCTCGCTCTGGATGGAAAAGACGTCATCCAGCTGTCTGTCGTAGTTATCCGACCACATGTGGTCTTCCGTCGTAGCATCAATCAGCTGGGCAGTGACCCGTATCTTGTTGCCCGCCTTCCGCACGCTGCCCTCCAAAACCGACCCTACGCCGATCTCCTTCGCGATCTCAGAGATCGACTTCTGGCTTCCTTTGTATCTACCGACTGTTGTCCTCGCGATCACCTTTAACTGGTGATTGTGAGAGATGGTATTGATCAATTCTTCAGTCATCCCGTCGGCAAAGTATTCATCGCTCGTGTCGGGGCTGATATTGGAAAAGGGAAGGATAGCGATCCTCGTCTTAGGGGCAAAGGGGACCTCGCTCGCAGAAGACTGATCCCAGGGAAGTGTGACCTTGAATACCTCCATCGGTAGGTCCACGTTCTTGAGTGCCCTAACTCCGATAGATTTGATCGGAAACTCAAACTTGTTTCTTACTTGCGTGTGGACTGGCTGCGAAATGCAGATTCCTCCAGGATCCGCCAAAGGTTCGATTCGAGAGGCGATGTTGACCGCGTCCCCGTAAATGTCACTACCACTGTGGATAACATCACCGACATGAATACCGATCCGTGCGAGGACTCGCTTATCCTGTTGTCGTACAGAGTTCAAATCATGCAGAGACTGCTGGATCTCGAATGCAGATCGAACGGCCTCAAGCGCACTGGGAAACTCCACCAGGAAACCGTCACCTAGAGTCTTCACTTCGTTCCCGTTATGTCTGGCGAACAGCGGCCGGAGAATGCTCCGGTATTCCTCCAAGTGCCGCAGTGCAAGCTCCTCGTTTCGCTGGGAGAGCTGTGTGTAACCTACCAGATCAACAAATGTTACAGCGGCTAGCCTACGCTCCCCACTCGCCAAGAGAACGAAAAGCAGAATCGTGTCAGGGCAATTAAACCATTTTGGAGATGTACTTGGCAAGATATGGTCGGATATTCACAAGGCTCTCTGACTTCAGGGTTAAGGAGGGTGAAGAACAGTGGGGTAAATGAAACAGCTTTCGGAATAATACGTGTCGGTAACACGTTTCCCTTATCTAGAAGAACGGAAATTTTCCTGAATTCTGCAACAAGAAATGAGAAGATCTTAGGATATGGGTTCCCCGGAAGATCCTGGACAACGGCAAGAAATCCAACTTACGTTCGAGTCCATTGTTGAGAGTTCCGAAAAGTGGTTAGGGCGACTCAAAAAACAAGAATTCCGAGTTAGACTCGCCAGTTCGTTCTTGACTACATTCCTAGTTTTTGCTGCTGTCGGAGGAACTATTCTTGGCGTCGCAGTACTCCAATTTGGCTGGGGGTACGTCACGGATCTTTTTCGTCATCACCCAAATCAGATCGCCTTGTTTGCAGGAATCGCGTTTTTGGCAGGAATAGTCGGTGGCATTGCGACCTATTTCATTCTCAAGAGGGACCATAATGCTCGCTTGAGGGAGTTATCCCTTCTGATAACTGACATGAAGACAGAGAACAGGACCAGGGGCGAAGGGATTACAGGGGATGCACTTTCTTTGGCAGAGAAAATCGTGACTCTGCTCCCGGAACTTGTTAGGAAGAGAAATCAGGATTCCCTGCTCTTCGGGGTGGCGGCGTTTGTCCTTGCGTCTACAATCGCTAATAATTCTGCAGTCGGGGTCTTGGTCGGAGTGGCAGTGTGGCTGTACTTCAGACGCGAGACCAAGAGGACGTACGAACAAGAAATCTCAAAGTTCGAAGAACAGAAAAGAGTCTTCGAGCAACGAAAGAAAGATTTCATAGAGACGTTGTGAATCTGAGATTTGGAAAAGCCGGACCTGTATCTTGTAGCTCGCTTTCTCGACATCATGTACGGCAACGGTTCAGCAATGAAAAAGACAAACATTCAGATGCTTTTAGGTGTCAATTATCCACGCTTCAAAGAGTACCTTGAATAGTTATTGAACCATGAGTTTGTCGCACAAACGCGAGATGAAGATGATGCGGAAAGGATAATGTTGACGCCGAAGGGGATTGAGTCCTACCACAGATTTGTGGATTGGGTGAAGGAAACATTGGACGGAGTCAAGATCTAACTCCGTGTCCAAAGTTTCCGATTTATGAGGGAACTACCTCTCTGAGTTTTAGGGAAAAATAGTTGTTCCTCATCTCATCACGGATGTTCTACGAGCTGGTTGCAGGAATGCTGTTTACCTGATTTCTTTGAGGAACGCCGAGAGGTTCTTGGATGGAGAAGAAAGACACCGCGAGGAGTATCTCCGCTACCAAGATCAAAATGAATCCGACACCGAGTATTGCAGTCGCCGCCCCTATCAAAAAGAGCAATCCCGCTGTCTCAAACATTTTGACGTTCAGTTTAGAAGCGATGGTATTGTAGGTTCTGCGAACGAATACTGCCGAAGTCAACGCGAGCGCCCAGATAGCTAAGAGTCCTACAACGATCGTAGCAGCTAGTCCAACCCACTCACCCGTAGTCACAGTAGACGCAAGGACAAATTTCGTTCCGACAAATGATCCCATTCCCAGCAAATGGTAAACTGCCCCAGCGACCGTGACAGCTCCGACAGCTATTGCGCCAATTCCCAATAAGACTGCAGTCCTCATTTCACCGTAGATTTTTCTGTCGTTGACAGCTTGGGAAATCTTATTGATTGCAACCAGGATCATAATGAACCCAGCTATTCCCAGCAGCCAGCCGACGTTGGGTATTGCAGTGAGCAATACCAGCAGTGAACCAATTCCGCCTAACACTTTTGCATCTGATAATGAAGTCATTTCTTTTTCACGTTTTCCTAGTGCCTACTTGTACGATAAAAGATCGGCGTATCCCCGAGACGTATTGGCGAGACGTTTCCCTTAACTAGTAGATTACTTTCGCAATGAGAGAACTAGGGCACCTGGGGAAATTAATGAAAGCGATCGTGTGTTCAAAATATGGACCCCCGGAAGTGCTCCAATTTCGAGAGGTGGAAAAGCCCGCCCCTTCTGACAACGAAGTGTTGGTAAGAATCTATGCAACGACCGTGACAAAAGGAGACTGTGAGCTGCGTGGGATGCGGCTTCCACACTCTTTTCAGCTCAAAGCCCGAATCGGGTTTGGTTTCAGGGGGCCTCGAAAGAGATTTTAGGGCAGGAGCTATCCGCAGATATCGAATCCAGGGGTAAAGCTGTCAGTCGGTTTAGAGCGGGAGACCGAGTGTTTGCACTTACCGGGCTGGGTCTTGGCGCTTACACAGAGTACGATTGTGTCTCTGAAAAAGGATTCATCGCGATACATCGCGAGAACATGACCTATGCAGAAGCCACCGCTGTCCCCGTTGGAGGACTACATGCAGTGCTTTTTCTCAAAAAAGCGAATATCCAGAAGGGGCAAAAGGTCTTGATCAATGGGGCAGGAGGATCTATCAGTACAATTGCAGTCCAACTCGCCAAGTCGTTGGGGGCAGTCATAGGGAATTAGAGAAATATGCAACAGCCCCTGAATTGTGAATTCTTCGCTAAAGCAATTTATTGATCGCAAAACTCCAAAAGAAATGCAATTCCCTTGTTACCCGACTCCGAAAGAGGACTAGCCGCAATCATGTACACGGATCTTTCGGGGTATACAGCGCTTTCGCAAAGGGATGAGTCCTCCGCATTGCAACTGTTAGAGGAACACCGGAAAATTGTGCGCCCCCTCTTCGGCAAATTTGGCGGGCGCGAAATCAAGACGATGGGCGATGCCTTTCTCGTGGAATTCGCAAGCGCCCTGGAAGCTGTGAGATGCGCTTTTGAGATTCAATGTGATCTTCATGAATTCAATTCTAAACGTCCTCTTGGTTCGAGAGCAGATATGCGAATTGGGTTGCACCTTGGAGACGTTGTGCATCGTGGGGGAGACTTGTACGGAGATACCGTCAATGTTGCGTCTAGGATTGAACCACTTGCAGTCCCGGGAGGAATCTGTTTCAGTGAAGAAATTTTTAGGCAGTTAAAGAACAAGTTCGAGTTTCCCGTAGAGAGCTTGGGGGCTAAGCAATAAAGAAACGTGGAAGATCCGGTGGAAGTTTACAGAGTTGTGCTACCTTGGGAAAGTGACTCCAAAAGAAATCTGAATAATAGAAGAATTGCGATTCTTCCCTTCGCAAACATCAGCCCTGATCCCAACGATGACTATTTTGCTGACGGGTTAACCGATGAAATGATTCACGTCTTGTCGCAAATGCGCGAACTTGAGGTCATAGCCCGCACATCAGTGATGCATTACAAGAACAGTGAAAAAAAGATCAAGACGATTGGAAAAGAATTGAATGTGGGATCGGTCTTAGAGGGCAGCGTCAGGAAATCCGGAAAGAAAATCAGGGTGACTGCCCAGCTCATAAATTCGGACACCGAGATTCACGAATGGTCTGGAAGCTATGACAGGGAACTCGATGATATTTTCGCCATCCAGAGTGATATTGCAAAGCAAATCGCTGGCGTCCTTCAAGTAAAATTACTCAAAACCGAAGCCGCGCGAGTGGAGCAGAAAGCGACGGAAAGCGTAGACGCTTACACAATCTATCTGAAGGCCGGGCAGTCGATGCACGAGAGAACGCCCAAAGCCGTCCGAGAGGCAATGCGCCTCTTGCAGGAAGCCATTGATTTAGATCCACGGTTTTCTAGGGCATACGCTTCAATGTCAAGTTGTTACTCGATCCTGCTAGATTACGGTCAAATATCCGCCTCAGAAGCTTTACCGAAGGCTCGCGAATATGGAAGAATGGCGCTCGGCATCGATCAAAACTTAGCCGAAGCCCATGCCTCTGTCGCCTTGGCGTATGATCATGATTTTGATTCTGTAAATGCCGAAAAGGAGTACCAACAGGCGATCTCCATCAATCCCAATCTTGCAACAGCACATCATTGGTACGCGGTTTCTCTAACTGGCACAGGAAGAAACGAGGAAGCCATAAGGGAAATGAAAAAAGCTAGAGATGCCGATCCCCTTTCCCCCATCATCATGACCGTGGTTGGCTCGGTCTATTTTCAAGCGGGAAAATATGAAGAAGCGTGGAAGCAATGGGAAGACACATTGAAAGTGGAGCCCGGGTTCTTCGTGCTCTACCTGTGGCGGGCCATATTCCATATCAAGTTCTCTAGATATGATGAAGCAAAAAGGGAATTGACGCGTGGGCTTACTTTTTCGCCTGGACACACCCGTTTGCTGGGAGTGCTGGGATACGCTCACGCAAAGAAAAACGATACAGCAGCTGCTAGGGACGTTCTCGAAAATTTGTTGGAAGCGAGAGAAAGCGATTTCGTCGCAGGAGAAAGTATTTCTTTTGTCTACGCAGGATTGGGGGAAAGAGAGAGCTTCATCGAGTGGCTATCAATAGCCGTGAAAGAAAGAACTGTGAGCAACTATTTGCTGCGTAGCTTACCCATGTTTGATCCTTTCCGTGAGGATCCCGAATTCAAAAAGCTCCTAAGAGAAGCTAAAATTGAATCCTAGTACTAACAGAAAATTTGTCCCCCACGGCAATCCTAAATTTTGAGATTTGAAACGAAATTTAGGGCAATCGTGCCTAAACGTTAATCCAGTTTTGGCCGGGCTTTCTCTTCTCTTCGTATCGTTTTATGAAAGTACGTCTGTTTCGCCGTTTTGGAATAGAACTAATCCTAACTCTGCCCTGAATCTTTGGAGTTTGAGAGCGAACCTTTCCAGCCTTGGTAAGTGATCCGTGGGTTGGCACTTGTAAACCTTAGGTCAATTAGACTTGGTTCGTATTTGAATCTTCTGCAGCCAATTTTGGTGGCAGGAAACCTTCAACTAGCACATCATCGAAAAATCCTTCCTTCAAAAGCATCTCTGTGTATTTTTTTCTCAAACATTCTATGCTGCTCTTGTATCGGCGAATAGTTTCCATCTCCACTGCGACTACCTTGCCGTCTGGTGATATTGCGATGATGTCGGGAATTCTGTTGTGGCGAGTATAATTAGATGTGCAAAAAGTTCTGTAACCCTTCCCTCTAAGCTCAACTTCTTTTCGAAGGACCGTATCCTCGTGAAATCTTCGCGTTATCTTTTTCCTATGAAGCATAGCCGGGTTATTTAGGTGTCTCATAAAATCCGGGGGCGCATGATGAGTTTGTGCCGTTCCAAAGGCTTCCGACTGGGGTAGTCCTTTGTTCCATCCGCCGACCCGAACCCATCCCAATTGCTTTCTAGTATATCCGTGTGCTTCAATTTTGCGCAAGCCGAGTTTACCTCTAGTTTCAAAGACGTCACCGCAGACAGAGCACTTACTTGGTTGATGCTTTCCGAGATTGTGGCCGCTGAAAGCGAGTTTGTTTCGAAAATTTAACTTACATATTTCGCATCTAAACAACGAAGAATCAAACGTTAATGTTACACCTTCACTGTTCATACTATTCGGCAATGTCGAAATTAGAATGGCACAGACTGCTCTAAATAAATGGAGCTTGTGAGAACAATCTTACCTTCGATGCAGAAAGTTAGAGCTTACTTTCGCCAAGTCTTCGTAATTCTGTAGCTAGGTATCGACTAGAAGTCGGATCAAAAATTTTGAGCCATGTTACGTTCCCCGAAATATCTCATAGTTTTGATACCAGCTTCCCAGTTCTATCTCGCTCAAACCGACCAAATTCTTTGATAATGTGCCTGAGTTGAACTGAATCAAGAACGGGCCCATCTCGGCAGAGAACCAGATCCTGAATGCAGCAGCTTCCGCAAATGGCTATGCCGCACTTCATTATTCTTTCC
>JAPCJV010000057.1 GCA_027886785.1 Nitrososphaerota archaeon
CGAGGCAGCCCCGATTCTAAGAATATCATACCGTGTGAAATCCAAGGAAGAGAATACAAAGGTGCAGTTATCGACTATACCGTAAGAGTGGGAAGTGGAACATTAGTCGTGACCACAAACGACCTACGAGGAACGAAGCTGGAGGAAGATCCGAACGCCGATCACCTATATCTTGAATTGAGGAAAGGGTGTGTCTCCGTGGTTCCCAAAACTCAAGTCCCACAATCTAAGTAAACTCCAAGAAGCCGTTTTCTTCCATTCAAGCCTTCGTTGGGCGAAAACTTCACCACAGACACTCCATTAATTTTCTCGAAGAAGGCTTCCACCTCCATACCAACGCGAATGTCCTCAGGGGGAGCGCCCACAATTTGCCCTACGAATCTCACGCCCTCATCCAGCTCCAAAATGGAAAGCGCGTAAGGGATCTCCGCTTCGAAGGCGGGGCTGTTCATGACGACTTCTCTGATTATTGTGAAACTACGCACCTTTCCTTTGCCTGAACATTTGAGCCATGAAAACTCCCTCTTCCCGCAATTCTCGCAGGAAGCCTTGGGATACCACTGCCTATGAGAGCACGAGGTACATACTTGAATGCGCAGCTCTCCTTTGTTAGTCCCTTCCCAGAAGGCTTCCGAAAAGGGAAAAATGTCAGGGGTCGGTTTCTTTTGTGGTAGCTTTGGAGATTGGGTAGGTGAAACTGGCGGTGGTAAGCTCATCCTGGATCACACCTCGTTACCTAAGATCGCCACGGAGGTATATGCGAGATTTTTTGCGTATTGAAGATTTCCCAGACCAGTGACCATGCCATATTTCGCATTTCTCACTTGTCTCGAACCACCCTCTCCTCGCAATTGTCTCACGGCTTCCAATAGATTGAGAAACCCACTAGCTAAACCAGCCTGGCCCCCGGAGAGCTGGCCCCCTCCCGTGTTTACCGGAAGCGCACCCTTGTATGAGAGATCGGTATCTTCGACGAACTTTCCCCCCTCCCCTTTTCTGCAAAACCCTGCGTCCTCTAACTGCATTAGAACTGCGATAGTATAGTCATCATACGGCTCAAATAGATGCATGTCCTTCGGTTCAAGCCTGGCACAATCCAGTGCTATTTTGGATGAGACGGTCACGCCTGTGTACGTTATGTCGGGGAGCGCCTTCGAACCATGATAATAATTATCGCATTCTCCAAGACCCAGAATGTAAACGGGATTATCTGTTTGCGCATCTTCGCTTCGACACACCACAAAACCCGCTCCACCGTTGACGGGCATGACCACGTCTAGCATCCTTAAAGGATCGGCAATCACTCGTGAATTAAGATAGTCCTCTAACTTGATCGGTGATCGGAAAATCGCGTTAGGATTTAGGATAGCGTGGTCTCTTTGGGTCACAGCAATCTTTCCAGTATGTTCTGCCTTCGTTCCGTAACGTTCCATGTGAAGACGCATTACCATTGCGAAGGAGGAATTGGGTCCCATGACTCCGAAAGGATTTTCGAAATCTTTTCTATGCTGCAACAGGGTCATTGGTCTGTAGCTCATCGGAGAGTCTCCCCCCAAACAAAGAACTCGATCGACCACTCCCGAGCTGACTGCGGCGACCGCCTGTTGGAGAGCAACTACGCCGCTGGCACCACCATGAGACGGCGTTATAATCCATCCAGGACTAATCCCCAAATGTTCAGCAACTTCGCAACCAAAATTTATTGGATGTTCCACGATCGGGTGGATGACTGCAAGCCCCTGTCCATCAAAGTCTTTGATCTCCAACTTTGCGTTTTTCACGGTCAGCTCGGATGCCCACGCAAGGTAATCCCAGAATGAAAGTACAGGTTCTCCCCTTTCCTTCTTACCGCGAGTCACCGGAGTTTCTCCGTAGCCACAAATGACAGCTTTGCCGCGAATCGACATACTTCCTCTAAACTCCCAAATGCACCTGCATTGTTTGCGTCTATGTATTAAATCGTCAGTCAGGACGCCTAAGGTCCGCGAGAGGAATCCGTCGGTACCGACAGATCCATTAAGATCGCGCGCGAAGCTGGAATAGAATTTTTTAGACCACTTAAATATTCCATGGCGCACGAGTTAAACAAAAAATGGACTTTGCACTTTCTGAAGAGCAACAGATCCTTGTTGAAACTGTCAAGCAATTTACGATTAAAGAAGTTCAACCTTGGATTCATTACATTGACGAAAATCAAAACACGGATTTAGGGCACAAAAAGGCTAGGGCGATTTTCAAAAAGGCTGCAGAATTGGGACTGACTGCAATGGGCTACCCCGAGGATGTCGGGGGAGTCAAGTCTGACCCGATCACTATTGGGCTCGCTTGTGAAGCTCTAGGTACCTATGGAGGACTCCCGCAGCTGGAATCAGGCCAACCGCTTTGTGGCCCTTCTGGTCCTGGCCTGGTTTTGGCAGTTGAAGGAACCAAGGAGCAAAAGGAAGAATGGATAGCGAAAATTATCGCAGGTGACCGGGTCGTTTCAATCGGCTCAACGGAACCTCACTGCGGCTCCGACGTGTCGCAAATAAAGACCGCTGCTAAGCGGGACGGGGAAGACTACATCATCAATGGAGAAAAACAAATGGTCGGGGGATCAAGGTGGTCTGATGCGCATCTTGTATATTGCAGAACTTCCGACGAACCCGGCGCGAAAGGGATCAGCGCTATTTTGGTGGAAAATGATCGTCCTGGCGTGGAGAGGTACCAGTTCAAGACACTCGGTGGATCCTTCTGGGAAATTGGAGGTATTCGCTATAAAGACGTACATGTCCCCACAAAGAACTTGATCGGACGCGAGGGGCGTGGATTCTATCTGGCGATGGGAATGTTCGATTGGATGCGATCCCTGGCGGGCTGCTTCACGATAGGCCTTGCGCAGAGAGCACTTGACGAATGTGTTGAGTACGTCAAGCAACGCCAAGCCTTTGGGCAACCTGTCGGAAAGTGGGAGGCCGTGCAGTTTCGCATCGCTGAGAGCGCGACGCTTCTTGAAGCAGCTAGGTGGCTTTCGTATAGAGCTCTGTGGCTCGCTGCGACCAACAAACCGTACACAAAAGAGGCATCCATGGTAAAATGGTGGGTACCGACAGTGGCGTTCAACGTTGTGAATGATTGTATGCAAAATCTTGGAGCGACGGGATACACCACGAATAGCTATGATGAGCTCAGACTTCGATACATACGTGCGCTTTGGGTGGCTGATGGGACTATTGACATTCAAAAGATTGTAATCGGGAGAGAAATTCTGGGACGCGAGTTCGTACCCTATCGAAGAGAAAAAGTGTAAGCGAGGGTATCGGAATTGGCGGGTCTAGTCGAAGTAGAATACGAACAGAACTTTGCAGTTCTGAAGCTTAACAGACCTGAAGTGCTCAATGCGATTAACAACGCTATGAGAAACGAGATGGTGTCGCTTCTTGGAGAGCTTGCGGAAAAAGACGAGTGCAGGGCAGTCGTGATCACCGGTAATGGAAGAGCGTTTTCGGTTGGTGCCGACGTTAAGGAACTCGCGCAGCTGACTCCCATTCAACACAGGAAGAAAGCAAAATTTGGGGCGAACGAACCGTACTATTCGCTGTCCCACTTTCCGAAACCCACCATCGCCGCAATCAACGGATACGCCCTGGGTGGCGGCTGCGAGATCGCCCTTGCTAGCGATATCCGAATTGCGTCGAGCGATGCGAGCATCGGTTTGCCCGAAGTATCGATAGGTCTTATCCCGGGTTCGGGAGGAACCCAGCGATTACCCAGACTAATCGGTCCTGGTCTTGCCAAAGAACTCATTTTCACAGGAAGAAGAATTACTGCAACTGAGGCAGAGCGAATCGGAGTTGTGAACCACGTCTATCCACCAGAAGTTCTTCTGAAATCTGCACGCGAGCTTGCTCAAGCAATTTCCGAGAATGCCCCAATTTCCCTGATGCTTGCAAAGGCCGCGATCGACAAAGGGCTCGATATGGACTTACCATCTGGACTCCTTTACGAGGCTGAAATCGGCACTACGATTCTTGGAACAGAGGACAGAGTCGAGGGTACAAATGCGTCCAGAGAAAAGCGAAAGCCCAAGTACATAGGCAAGTAACAATCTTAGCAAGATCCCTTGTCGCAGTCCATTCCTCTCTTTGGAGTATGATTCATTTTGGATGAAATAATGGATCCTCTCTTGGCTGAACACCTTTTATCAAAATATGGTTTCAAGACTCCGAAGCAGATTATAGCGAAAACTGAGGAGGAGGCGGTGCGCCTTGCTAGCGAAATTGGTGGTCCAGTTGCCCTAAAAATATCCAGTGGAGAATTCGTACATAAAACCGAATTAGGTGGGGTTAAACTAAATCTCACCGACGAGCAAGCGGTCCGGAATGCATACAGAGAGCTTATCAAGAGTTTTACAAAGGAGACCGTGTCCCAAAACTTTTCTGTCTTGGTTCAAGAGATGATTCGAGGATCTGGCATTGAGCTGATCTTCGGAGCAAAGCGGGATGATATCTTTGGACCAGTCCTGTTGTTCGGAATTGGCGGTGTGCTCGCAGAAGTATTCAAGGATACGGCTGTGTGCGTAGATCCCTGGACAGATGCAGACCTTCAACGTATGATCGACTCGATTAAAGCTAGACCACTTCTTGATGGATATCGCGGATCATCGCCAATGGATAGAATGGCGCTATTTCATTTTGCCAAGCAACTGGGACAGCTCGTAAAGGAAAATCCAGACCTGAAGATGGTGGACTTTAACCCCGTGGTTCAAAATCACAAGGGGGACCTCTTGATCCTCGATGCAAAGCTGCACATGTCCAAAGACTATGTTGCGATAGCCGCTGAGAAAAGTGCAATTTCCAATCCTCAAGACATCAAACTACTCCTAAGACCCAGATCCATCGCGGTTGTCGGCGCGTCCAACGATCCCAACAAAATCGGAGGCATGGTAATTCCGAGACTATTGAAGTTTGGATTTGACAAGAACTCCGTGTTCCCTATCAATCCAAAACAAGATATCGTTTCGGGACTGGCTTGCTACAAAGAAATCGGACTTGTCCCTACCGCGGTTGACCTTGCTTGCATTGCGGTGCCGGCTTCCGCGGTACCAAGTGTCGTCAAGGAACTGGGAAAGAATGGAGTAAAGATGGCAATCATTTTTTCCTCCGGGTTTTCAGAAGCTGGCAAAACATCGTTGCAGCAGGAGCTCCAATTAGTGGCCCTCGAAAACGGTGTGAGATTGTGTGGACCCAATAGTGAGGGCGTGCTTTCTTCCAAGCACAATACGTTCGTAAGTTTTAGTCAGCGCTTCGACTACCTCGAATCTCTTGGGAGCGGCAGTGCCTCAATTGTCAGTCAGAGCGGAGGAATCATGACGTTTCTAGGTCTGTCACTTGCGGAACAAAGCTCTGGATTCTCCAATTTAGTCTCAACGGGCAACGAAGCTGACTTGGAACTGGCAGATTTTCTTCATTTCTTTGCCTTGGACGCGGAAACAAGAGCCGTCGGGGCATTTGTAGAAGGGATCAGGAGCGGCAAGAAATTCGTCGAAGCTGCACATGCACTTCGTCGTGCCGGGAAACCGTTAGTTGTTTACAAAAGCGGAAAAGCAAGCAAGGGAGCTCAGGTGGCTGGATTACACACTGGCGCTCTTGCGGGATCTTATCAAGTCTTCAGTAGTCTTTTGCATCAACTGGGGGTAATCGAAGCCGAATCGCTCGAGGAAATCGGTGATGTCCTCGCCGCTTTTACAATGCAGCCTTTGCCCAGCGGCGATCGTCTGATTGTCGCTTCGGCTTCCGGCGGAATCAACACCATAGTTGCAGATTGGTGTGAAGCCAGATCGATCAAGCTTCAAGAGTTAGGCGAAGACACGAAATCTAAACTCTCAGAGATATTACCGGAGTTTGGCGCTGGGAGTAATCCCCTAGACTTTACGGCTCAGGCGATGAGCACCCCGAGCATTATGAACGACGCTTTGAAACTCGTGGCGGACGAGGGAGATATTTTCGTAGTTGTAATGATTGGAGGAATGTTTTTTGCAAAGACGTACCTGGAAATTTCGCTTCCAATAACTTCCAAAAACAAAACACTGATCACCTGCTGGCTTTCGCCCAGAGGAGTCAACGAGGAAACAAGACGCCTCCTGCTCGACCGAAAGCTACCTGTATATTCAGATCCACTTCGAGCGCTGAAAGTGGTCGAGGCTTTGCTTGCCTATTCGCGATTTTCCCCTAGTACGAAATGAGAATAGTGAGGGCGACGAAAGAAAGCGCCTAAATGCTCCCGAATTCGTGGTATGCGATCGAAAATAATCAGGTTGAGTGATTCACCGACAAACAAGATTATTCTTGCGGGGTTTCTTGATTTTCAAAGCATTCCTGAATGTAGTTAATGCAGAAACAAATCTGGAAGTAGCAGAGACCATCTCTTCAAAAGTTGCATCCGAGAAGATATTTACTTCTCTAACCTTTTTGAACCTTAAATAATCCGAGTAATCGGAATTACCCATCCAAGGGAAATGTAATTTTGAAACATCCTGAAAGGTGGGCTTTTGCCGAAGACATTTCGAGAAAGGTGTTAGAATCGCACAAGGGTAAAGTTCTGTTTGTTGCTGCTGCAGGTTCAACAGCAGATAGCAAGGATGGAGAATATTCCGATCTGGACATGGTCATCGCCAGCAATGAGAAAATTGGTGAGTCTCGGAAATTTATATTCAAAGACATCATCGCTGAGCCCTTCTACATCACGAAAAGCGAGGCGGAGAGGATTTTCCGGGATCCCGCTGGGGAATCTTGGCAAAGTTGGATGATGCTGATTCACACTGCAAAGATGATCTACGGGGATGAAAACCTCTTGAAAGAGCTGCAGGGAATAAACTCGTCCATCCCGAACGATGCCTACGCTAAACCGGCCGCTAGAAACCTGGTACTGATGCAGGAGTTTATCAATCACATCAAGGCGGTGGTTCCGTACAATAGTTTGTCCGATGAATTATTTTTGAGCGTAGAATTTCGGAAACTTGCAATCGAATTTGTCGCGCTCCTGAACAAGAAGTATTACTTGACTTATGACTGGATCGGCGAGGCAAAATCTTGGCCGCAACTGCCAGAGAATTATGTTCAATTGGCGAAGAAACTGGGAGCGAGCGTTTCGGGGAGCGAGATCTTAGAAACATCTTCACAACTTCTTGAAAGTTGCAAGAACAAAGCTCACGAGCTCGGAATAAAAGAAGAGTTCCACAACTCGATCGGAAGCGTAGCACTTTAGCGCGTATTTAACCCACAAATATTAGTGTCTCTAAGATAAAGTGTCCTGTCGGTTTTTTACGGGGGTAGACATTCAATGAATACCAATAGGATCGCCTACATTTCTTTGCATGTGAAAGATTTGAACGCCTCCGAGCGCTTCTATCGGGATTTGGTAGGCCTCCCATTGTATCAGGACGAACCTTCCCACTATGAACTTACGTGGAAGGATCCGTACTTGCATTTCGCGATCTTTGGCATGAAAGACGGCGAAGTACAATCGCACTCTGAAATTGGGTTTCTCGTGGACGATCTGGATGGGATTCATAAAAAAATGGTTTTATCCGGTGTCCATGTGATCGAAAAACCAACACAACAACCGTGGGGTTACAACGCCGCGTACCTCGACCCCGATGGAAACACGGTCAACCTTACAGTACTAGCAGAGAATAGCAATCTGTAGACATCGACAAAACGCATCTGGGAATTCGAAGATGAAAATTCAGTTTGGGATGTCGCTCAGCACTGAAGACCCTCCAGTGAAATTCATAGATCTTGTAAAAACAACCGAAAGAGCGGGCTTTGCATCCATATGGCTCACTGATTCCGGACTAAATGGCCGAGACTGTTATCCCTATCTGACGCTGATGGCTCTCAACTCCGAAATCCCCTCTATTGGTACTGGGGTTACAAATTTTCAAAGCAGGCATCTCGCAATAACTGCGAATTCCATTTCCTCCGTGGATGAAATATCGGGCGGGCGGGCGATCCTCGGTTTATCGGCGGGCGGGCCATGGAATCTCGGGGAGCTCGGGATAAAGGCGCCGATTTCACCTAGCCTATTCAAGGAGAACGTGATGACGATAAAGAAGCTCCTCGCGGGGAAAAAAGTGAACTTTAATCCCAAATCGCGCGATGCGAAGCTGTACTTCCAGACAAAGAGTCAGATTCCAGTTTATGTTGCGGCCACGGGACCAAAGATGCTAGGTGTGGCCGGCGAAGTAGGAGAAGGTGTTATCGTCTCTACCGGTGTGTACGATAAGTGCATAAAATTCTCCAAGGAAAAGATCGAAGAGGGTGCCCAAAGTGCAGGGAAGGATTTCAACAAGATCAAATTAGTGAACTGGACATTTTGTGGAATCGCCAAAGACTCCAAGAGCGCGGTGAAATCAATCCGACCACTTGCGATGTGGAGTCCGACTTTGAACCCCTTTTGGGCAAGCATCGTTGATGCCAGCCCAAGAGACTCTGAGCTCATCCATGAAGCCTACTTGCAGAGGCACAATTTTTCTGAGATGACCAGGATCTCAGAATTGTTGTCCGACGAATTTATTCTGAAATTTGGAATCGCTGGCACTGTGGACGAGTGTATTGATCAGATCAAGA
>JAPCJV010000058.1 GCA_027886785.1 Nitrososphaerota archaeon
CGTTTATGGTACGTGGTTTGAAAAATCCACGGTCGAAGTTTATCTGGATCCCAAGGATGCGCCGGGGTTCTTCAAGTGGGTAATTCCTTTGTCCTCAGACGTGGCAAAAATTGGAGTAGCCGGAAAGGAAATTAACACTTTTGCGATCCTCGATTCTTTCGTCAAAGAAAAAGACGCCATTCCTTTCAGAAAAGCAGCTGCCCCGATCATCTGTTCTGGAACTGTGAAAAAGTTCGTGGATGGGAGGATCGTGAAAGCGGGTGATTCCGCCGGTCAGCCAAAGCCGACAACCGGTGGGGGAATCTATACCGGGGGGTACGGCGGTCGAGAGGCTGCGCGGGCGATCTCGAAAGCTCTTGAAAGTAATGATCTCAGTCAGTTGGAACTCTATGAAGAAAAATGGAGATCGAAATTTGGGGATGAATTCAGAACTCAACTTTACGCGAGAAACGTATTTTCAAAAATGAATGCAAAGCAGCTAGATCAATTATCGGAAATGATCAATTCATCCGATATTCCCCTGAAAATTTCCGAGGAGGGAGATTTCGACAGGCACTCGATCGCGATCATGAGGGCCTTCGGAATTGCAAATTTGTTTTCAATTCTCGGAATGGTGGTGTCCAACGAGATCAAAAATCTGTTGAGTTAAAACTGTGTCATTGCGTTAGGCGCAAAACTCTTCAATTCCGAGATAACTCACAGCAAAGTATATTACGAATATTTTGAGTATTGTACTTCCTTACGCAGATGTCGACCGAAAGACAAATCCAGCTCCCCATGTGTACATCCTGCAACAGGCCGATCATGCCTGGGGAAAAAGCTGTAAAATTCCTTTGCCCCAATTGCGGGGAAGTCCTAATCTGGAGAAACGAAAAATGCCGCGGCTTTTCTCGGCCGTACCGCTGCGTAAACTGTAGTTACGAAGGGCCTTAGAGATTCTACGGGGGTTTAGGAGACGCCGAATTTGCTCGTTAGAGTAAAGATTCTTCCGAAGGAAGCGGAAATACAACCGTCTCAGGTGGTGGAAGACATCAAGGCCCAGAATCCGGGAATCCAAATCAGAAGCACCACTGAAGAACCCATTGCCTTTGGGCTCGTCGCCCTAATCGCAGATTTCTTGACAGATGATGCTTCCGGTGCAATGGATCAGATCGAGGAAGCGATTCGAAAATCTCCTCTAGTGGGGGAATTTGAAGTGCTCGGCGCGAGCAGAATTTCTGCGACCGTCAAAAAGTAAACTTCGCGCCTTGGCCAATTCCTCTTCGCGGAAAATATGAAATAATCCGGTAACGGTTTTTCTCGGCAATATAGAAATATGTCCAAGCAGCGGAAGAGCTTCGCGATACAGCTTCGCGTCGCTGAGGCAAAGCAGAAGGACGTCGGGAAATCTAGAGCAAAGCTCGACCCGGAGTCAATGTCCGAGCTCAAAGTGGCGCAGGGAGACATGTTGGAAATACTGGGCAAGAAAGCTACCGTTGCCTTAGCTTGGAAAGTGGACCCGGAGGATGAGTCAATCGGCGCAGTCCGAATCGATGGCCAGACTCGCAAGAATTCCGGATCTGCGATAAACGAGTTCGCCACAATTCGCAGAATAGAGAGTCTCTCGGCGAAATCCGTGTCGCTCGTGCCCATTGGAACAAAGGGATCGATGGACAAGGACTTTGCTCAATTTGTGAGGAACCGTCTGAAGGGTACTCCTGTGGTTATCGGAGACGAACTATCCGTGATCGTTCTCGGAAATCCCATCGCGTTCAAGGTGCAAAAGGTCCGGCCGAAAGGATGCGTGCGGATCGAACAATCCACGCTCTTGACCATACTTCCGGAGGCAGTGGTGAGCAAAAATATCGTCCAGACGGCATCCTACGATGAAATTGGAGGACTGGGCGAGGAGATTCGCCGACTGCGAGAAATCGTGGAGTTGCCTCTGCGTCATCCGGAACTGTTCCAAAAGTTAGGCGTCGAACCCCCCAACGGAATTTTACTTTACGGCCCTCCTGGTTGCGGCAAGACGCTTCTTGCACGGGCGCTCGCGAACGAATGCGAAGCTAACTTTTACACCATGAACGGTCCCGAAATCATGAACAAATACTATGGGGAGACGGAAGGGAAGCTGCGAGATCTCTTCAAGGAGGCGAAGGAGAATTCGCCCAGCATAATTTTTGTGGATGAAATCGACGCTCTTGCTCCCCGGCGGGAAGAGACTTTCGGGGACGTTGAAAAAAGGGTGGTCGGTCAGCTTTTGGCTTTGATGGATGGCGTCGCGGATCGGGGAGATGTGGTGGTGATCGGTGCTACTAATCGTCCAGAAAGTATTGATCCAGCTTTGAGACGTCCAGGTCGCTTCGATCGAGAAGTGCAAGTCGGAGTACCCAACACAGAAGCGCGGCAGGAAATCTTGTTGATCCACACGCGAGGAATGCCACTATCGAATGACATAGAACTTGAAAAAATGGCGACGGAACTTTATGGATACACCGGGGCGGACATTCGCGCCCTATGTCGGGAAGCCGCTCTGAAGGCTCTGCGGAGGTACGTGCCGGATATCGACGTTGAAAGTGAGCGGTTGCCTCCGGATGTGATTGAGAAAATGCAGGTGACTTCAATGGACTTCAAAGATGCTTCAAAGGAAATCGTACCAACCGCGATGCGGGAGTATTTCACCGAAATTCCCAAGCTATCCTGGGAAGAGATTGGTGGTCTTCACAGTGTGAAGCAGATGATCACGGAGAATGTTGTCTGGGCGATTAAAGACCGGGCACGCTTTCAAAAAGTAGGAGTGTCCCCTGCGAGAGGCATTCTGTTGTATGGACCTCCCGGTTGCGGTAAATCGATGTTGGTTAGGGCGCTGGCGACAGAAAGCGGAGCCAATTTGATAACTGTAAGAGGCCCGGAAGTCCTCTCCAAATGGCTCGGCGAATCGGAGAAAGCAATTCGGGAGATTTTCAAGAAAGCGAAGAGCTCTTCGCCCTGCATTATTTTCTTGGACGAACTCGACTCCATTGCTGTCACGAGATCAGGGTATTCCCAACAATCCGACCGGGTGCTGAGTCAGATGCTTGCAGAGATCGATACGCTCGGAAGTTCTGGAGAGATTTTCCTGATCGGGGCGACCAACCGACCGGACCTGGTGGACGTTTCTTTGCTGCGTCCGGGGCGCCTAGAGCTCTTGATCTATGTTCCGCCCCCGGATGAAGAGGCCCGCGCAGAAATTTTGAGAATTCTCGTGCAGGGAATGCCGCTTTCTCCTTCCATCTCGCTCAAAACAATCGCGTCCCAGACTAAGGGATACACAGGAGCGGATCTGAAATCGGTGTGCCGGGAAGCGGGTATCGAAGCGCTCAGGAGAAATTCAGAGACTCCTCTTCTTACTCAAGATGACTTTGTCGTGGCTCTTTCAAGGATCAAACCGGTCCTTTCTGCGGAGCTTGAGAACTGGTTCTCCGGAGTACAAAAGAAGTTAAAAGGAGCCCCGGCGCCAGAGGGATTCATAGGGTAAAGGTTTCTCGAGAGTTAACCTCTTTCGAGAAAAATACTGTTTTTTGTGATTCTATATGAAATATCCATTAAGAAATATTGTAAATGAGAAAATGAAACAAAATGACAATATGACGGACAAGGAGCTGCTCGCGGAGCTGCAGAGGGACGGGGAGGATGTCTCCATGCGAGATCTAAACAAGGTGCTGATGCAGCTGGAGATTCTAGGGCTCATAACTCTCCGCTGGCAGACGAAGGACACTCGGCGGATCGAAGTGGTGCACGGCAAACCGCTCCAGAGGATGCCGGGCGAATAGCGCTTCTCCAGATATTCGATTTTTAGAAATTAGTGCTTTCTTTCCGAGAGCCATTCTGCAAAAGGCTCAAATTAGACGGAATACTTTCTTTTCCTAGAAATGGGCGTTAATCTCCGTAACATCGCGGATCCCAAGAAGATCGAGCTCGAAGAGCTCTCCGGCAAATCAATAGCAATTGACGCCTTCAATACGCTCTACCAGTTCCTGTCGATCATTCGCGGAATGACCGGAGAGCTCCTCCGGGACAACAAGGGCCGAGTAACCAGCCACCTCAGCGGCCTGTTTTACAGAAACATGAACCTGCTCGAAACTGGATTGAAGTTAATCTACGTCTTTGATGGGACTCCGCCGAAGCTCAAGAGTTTAGAGATCAGCAGAAGGCGGGAGGTCAAGGTACTCGCTGGCGAGATGTACAAGCAGGCTCTGGAGAAAGAGGATTTTGAGTCCGCCAAAAAATATGCGT
Source organism: Nitrososphaerota archaeon (assembly GCA_027886785.1). The sequence continues at coordinate 4,255 of JAPCJV010000058.1, forward strand.
CTGCGACTGCCTATCTGGACAACCAGATGGTGGAAGAATCGAAAAAACTATTGGACCTCATGGGCATTCCGTGGATACAGGCTCCCTCTGAGGGAGAAGCCACGGCCTCTCATCTCTCTGCTGTAGGAAAAGCGGATTTTGTGGGGAGCCAGGATTATGACAGCCTGCTTTTTGGAGCGGCGAAACTGGTGCGCAACCTAACGATTTCCGGAAAAAGGAAACTTCCCAACCGCAACACCAGAGTGGACGTGATTCCGGAAACAGTGTATTTGTCCGAGGTCCTCTCGAAAAACGAGATCACTCGAAACCAGCTCATTGACATCGGGATCTTGCTAGGGACGGATTTCAACCCTGACGGATTCCAGGGAATCGGCCCGGCTACTGCTCTAAAGCTAATCCGAAAATATTCCAAGATTGAAAACGTGCCGGAGCTGAAGGGCAAGGTCAATTTTGATCCCGACGAGATCCGCGAGATCTTTCTTCATCCGCAGGTCTCTACGCGAGACGATTTCGATCTGGAACAAAAACCCGCAAACAATGAGGGATTAATCAAATTCCTAGTAGAGGAACATGATTTTTCCAAGGATCGGATTGATGCCGCCCTTCAGCGGCTGGATGCCCGGAAAAAAATTGCGAGCCAATCGTTAGAGCAGTGGTTTTCCTGAAAGTTGTCTGGTAATCTCGCAGCTTTTCTACAGGAATCCAAAAGGAATCTCCTTGAATCTCTGAGGATAGAAGGAATCATGAAGTCGAGAAGCATAGAGGAAGCTCTGCTCTCAGTACCCCGGGAAGCTTTTCTTTTCCCGGACACATCTTCGGCCATGGCCTATCAAGATGAGCCGATTCCTCTAGGAAATTCTGGACAGACGATTTCCGCCCCTCACATGGTCGTCATGATGCTGGAAGAGTTAGAACTGCACCCAGGTCTGAAGGTGTTGGAAGTGGGAGGAGGAAGTGGGTATAATGCGGCGTTGATCGGATCCATAGTGTCTAAAGGAATCGCCCAGAGGATTCCCGAACCCTTGGTTACTTCGATCGAGCGGGACGAAAATCTGACGGAGTTCGCGAGGAAGAACCTTGAGAAGGTGGGGTTATCGAAAATAGTTAGGATCATTTCGGGCGATGGCTCTCTGGGATATCCCAAGGAATCGGAAGAAGAAGTGTATGACCGGATCATAATCACAGCAGGTGCTCCCAGAGTTCCCCGTTTTCTGAAGAGCCAGTTGAAAAAGGACGGCATCCTGCTCGCTCCCGTGGGTGGGCGGACATATCAGAAATTAATGAAATTGAGAAAGCTCGAAAATAGATCCGGAAAAATAGAATTTCAGGAGACCCATGCGGTCGATTGTATGTTCGTACCGCTCATCGGTGCGGACGCGCACCAGCGCTAATTCTGATTCTTCAAAATCACATAGTTGTAGAGAAGAGCGGCAATCACGGCTCCGAGTATAGGACCAATCCAATACACATACCAGTTTGCAAAAGTCCCCGATGCGATCGCTGGTCCGATAGCTCTAGCGGGATTCATCGCTGCCCCTGTGAAGGGCCCTCCCGCCATGATGTCGATCCCGATAGCGAGGCCGATTCCGAAGCCACCAATTTTCGGGTGTCTCGGATCTACGGCTGTTCCAAAAATGGCAAAAACCAAAATGAAAGTCAAGACAGCCTCAAACAGAATCCCCTGAGCTACGCTGGTGTCTGGACCGAGTCCAGGAGTTCCCCAGTGAACTAGGTTCCCCATCGCTGCCGGATACAGCACCATCAACAGTGCTCCAGCAATAATTGCACCTACGAGCTGGGAGATGATGTAGACTAATGCATGAGGGGCTGAGATCTTTTTCGTCGCGAGCATTGCAATCGTGACTGCCGGATTGATGTGGCCGCCGGAAATGTTCATCGCGGCGGAAACAGCTATTGAGAGAGCGATTCCATGGGCGAGTGCAATGACTATCAACTGATTTCCCTGAGTAGCAATGATCGACCCCGCACCAATGAAGGTGAGGAGAAAAGCACCGAGAGCTTCCACGACGGATTTTTGACCCAGACTAGCTTCTGCCATCATGCCCTCTCAGCCTCGCGCAGCTCCGTTTCTCCTATTCTTAAGTGAAGCTTAATCTCTTAGACAATGAGCTCAGGAAAATGAAAGTGATACCATCTCGCTTATTTCGCTCTTCACGGAAAGGTTTAGGGCAAGCTAACTTTAGAGATCTGGGAAATAGTGCCTTAACGAACGCTCGTGACAGTAAGCTAACTTTTGTCGTAATCCAATTCTTGGATTTTCATTGATCACGGAACAAGGAAGAGTCCCGAACGCTCTAGGATTATCGCTGGAGACCTATACATAGTCTGAAAAGAAAAAGTACATTTTCTTTATGAAGCAATGATCTCTTTAATTTGAGATCAAATAGAGAGACTTTCCCTCGCGCGATTCTTCGTATAGGGGCCCCTGCGTGAGTTCGAAAAATCGATCTTCTGAAGAACGTCAAATAGCTAATTCGGGATTTCAAAGCGGTTTTTGTTTTATTTGCTTTAGTTCGTCCCCATTCCAGACGAAATCCAATCTTTTCCGATCTCTTGTCAATTCTTTAGATTGCAATACGTACCCCGCGATGAGAGGTAAGCCTACCGTGGCCTCAACATAGGCCGTAGCTCTAGTCGCTTTCTTCGAAACTTTTCCCCACGATTTAGCTTCGTCCAAGGTGCTTCCAGTAAGACCTCCCCAGTGCGGCGCATCTACAGTGACTTGGAACACGTAGGAGTGACCAGGGGTATAGTCCAGCATTACTGCTGCGTCATTGATGTAATTCTTTGGAACTCCTCCTCCTATGTAAATCGCGCCCGTTTTTTTCGACTGTAGCACAATCTGGGCAATCTCATAATTATCCTGAATCGTGTCGAGCTGCATCAGTTGCCGCTTTGCTTTCTTGGCTGCTCTATAGAGACCTGCCAGTCCGATCCCGATCGAGGAGTCTGCGATCGCGGGTACGAAAATGGGTACTCCGACTTTGGCGGCAGTACCTATGATCGAGTGGGGATCCGACATAGCTTTCAGCCCTAGTTCTCGCATGAATTGCCTTGTCGAATATTTTTTTGGCGGTAGCGACGCGGCGATCTCCGCCACCACGTCATCTGTTTTTACGAAGCCCACTTCGTCGACGTAAGCATCGTAAATGCGGTCAATGTATAGATCATGTAGCACCGCATCATCTGCTTTCGGCGTACCCATGTAGTGCTTGTACCCCTGCGCCTGGTACAGATCTTGGTATACAACAGCCCCAGTAGAGACCAGTGCATCCACGAAACCCGCAGCGACGAGATCTCGGATTACTTTTCTTAACCCTCCTGCAATTAGGGCGCCTGACAGACCAAGAAAAATCGTCGGCCTGTCCGAGTCCGAAATCATGTTCTCGTATACGCGCGCACACTCGGAAATGGAGCGGCTCTGAATACTGGTTCTGGACCAGGCTTCGACAAGATCATGAATGGTACTCGCTTTGCTCAGATCGAGTTGATTCACTGGAATTGAGAGGAGCTCCGCTCTTTCAGCCTGCACTTTTTTGGAGAGTTTGATCTCTTCGGCCTTGCTTTCAAAATACTTGAATTTCACCTGCGGCTCCTTTTCACCCTGTCTCTCGGTCATGGAAGAGTACACTTTTCCGAAAAAACCCAATACGCTAAAAAACCAATCTGGAAATTAGTTTGAAAAAAGTGGCGCCGCCGGAAGGACTTGGACCTTCGACCAACGGATTAACAGTCCGCTGCTATTGGCGCTTGAATTGGTTCTTTTCTACCAGGCTGAGCTACGGCGGCAGGTCAGTTAGAGTTTCAACTCGGTTTTTTGATTATGACATGATAAGGCTAACGCTGAGAAAGAATTCCATTGAGTGGAAGTGAGCAGCGCCTGATGTTTTAGCGCGAGATTTTTTCTTGCCTGAAACAATTGGTCACAAAGGAGAGAAAGAGAAGAAATTAGTTCTGATTTCCCGCGTTCCGGAGAACCCTCGTATCGGGAAAGTCCTGTTCCAGCATGCTTGAGAGCCTCTCGTGGACATCGAGATAGTCTGTCCCTTTGGGAGTGGTTTGATAAATTATCGTGTCAGTTCCGGTGACTCTCTTGACTTCTAGAAGGTCGGAGTTAATCAACTTCTGGATGTAGTCTCTCGCCTCGGAAAGCGTGAGTTTTGCAGAATTCATAAGAGTGACCTTTAGGGCGCCCGGCTTTGAGACGGTCAAGATCTTCCGGACGACGTCTAGGTTACCCAGGTCTGAATC
>JAPCJV010000059.1 GCA_027886785.1 Nitrososphaerota archaeon
ATTCTGAATTTCAGGGGAAGCGGAAATATCGTTCATGAAGCTCCTCGCTATGAGAAACTGGATTGGCCGAAAACCGTTCACTACACAAAAACTGTCGAAGCAATGGGATACGATTCCGCGTGGGTAGTAGATCATTTCATGTTGGGATTAGACGACGCCATTTTTGAGAGCTGGACCTCTCTAAGCTATCTGGCTGCCATCACGAGCAAAATCCAGCTGGGTCCGTTTGTGTTGTGCAATTCCTACCGGAATCCGGCTTTGGTTGGAAAAATGGCAACGACTTTGGATATTCTTTCTAACGGTCGACTTTATCTCGGTGTGGGAGCAGGGTGGCACGTTGACGAATACAAAGCCTATGGATATCGATTTCCACCCCCGCGGGAAAGGGTGGAATCGCTTCGGGACACACTCTTGATCCTAAGAAGCATGTTTTCAGAAGTAAAGAGCTCTTTTAGCGGCAAATACGCCTCCATCGAGGGTGCCGTTAACAATCCACAACCAGTGCAAAGACCACGCCCTCCTATAATGGTGGGTGCCTATGGAGATAAGATGCTCAAATTGATAGCTGAGCTCGCTGATGGCTGGTGTGTTTCAAGTCTTCCCGGAGATCCTTCCGATGCTAGCCCTGAGGTATTCAGAAAGAGATCGGGGTATCTGGATTCTTGTTGTTCCAAAATTGGAAGGAATCCAGAAGGGATTGATCGCATCTGGACGGGACATGTAATTGTAGCCTCCGACAAGAAAACAGCGGATGAAAGAATCTCCTTTACGCGAGACAAGATTGCTAGAGAGGTCGACTCCGGAAAGATGCTGAGAGTGGATCCTGACGCCATGATCGGAACGTTCATACGCGGAACTCCATCTGACTGCTTGTCGCGGATGGAAGAATTGTGCGACGCTGGTGCCACTAACTTTGTCCTTTACTTCGATGATTTTCCCTTGACCAAGAACACAGAATTATTCTCGAAGGAAGTATGGGCAAAGCTTGCTTCCTAATAATTAACAGGATGCCCTGAGTGTTAATGATTTCCAAATCGAAGAGGTGACCTGGTCTACGACAGACGTGAAGTATCCTCTCAAAATTAGCAAGAATCGAAGATATCTTGTAGATCAAAAGGGAGTGCCTTTCCTCCTTCAGGGCGATGCTCCGTGGTCCCTGATAGTGGGCATTCCCAAAGAGGACGCGGTACTCTATTTAGAAAATCGAAAACAAAAGCGATTCAATACCCTTCTCGTAAATCTGATAGAGCACAAGTTCTGCAAGAATCCTCCGAATAATTTCTACAATGAACCTCCCTTTCTAAAACCAGGAGATTTTTCATCGCCCAATGAAGCATACTTCGAACACGCTGACCGGATAATAGGTATGGCTGCGGAGAAAAATATCCAGATACTCTTGTGTCCTCTATTCTTAGGGCAACCCGGCACCGACGAAGGGTGGTACGAAGAACTCATCCGCCAGAGCTCCTCGCAGTGCCTCGAATACGGGAGCTATTTGGGAAAGCGATATTCCCAGTTTGACAACATCATCTGGTCTCTTGGCTGCGATCGCAATCCCCAGTTGTCCGAGCTGGAGCGAATGAATCTCATAGCTTTGGGAATCAAGGAACACGACAAACGTCACCTTATGACGGCGCAGTGTCTGCCGGAGTTTTCTTCCGTCGATATCTATTCAGGCGGCGGGTGGCTCGACATAAACGCGACCTACACATATTCCATCCCGCATCGAAAGATATTGTTTGATTACAATAAATCGCCTGTGATGCCTGTGTTTTTGATCGAATCCACGTATGAGGGAGAACACAATTCCTCACATGTGCAGATCAGACGCCAAGCATATTGGTCTATACTGAGTGGAGGATTCGGTCACGTCTTTGGAAATTATGCAATTTGGCCCTTCGGACAGCAGTTCGGAAACAAGACGATGTGGCCGCCGGCACCTGGAATCTGGCAGGAGGAGCTGAATAAACTGGGCTCCATGAGCATGTATCACTGGGGAAATCTATTTCGTTCGAGACCGTGGTACGACCTAATTCCTGATCAGAAACATGAGGTCATCACCGGCGGTCTCGGCGAATTTCGCGGGCTCGAATTCACTGGAGCTGCACGTACCGCAGATGGCAGTTGTACAATTGCATACACTCCGACGGCTCGACCGATTGAGGCGGATCTTTCGAAGATGGGGCCGAATCGAGTCAACGTGTGGTGGTACGATCCCGCGACTGGGAAATCGATTCATGTAGGAGAATATTCGGCTACTGGAAAAAGGGAATTCTCTCCCCCGGAAAACGGCGATTGGGTCCTTATCCTTGACGATGCTTCCAAGTCTTTTTCAGTCCCCGGTATTAATTAGAAAGCGAGGAACCTAGCCGGGTTTTCCACGAGAATCGTATGAACATCTGCATCCGAAAGTCCCGCCCACTTCAGCAATCGCGTGATTCTCAGGGGAGTGTGTTCCCACCCAAATCCACCATACTTTTTCATGTGGGACTTGAAGCAATGGTCTTGCGAGATCAAGATGTGGCGCAGCAAGCCCTCTCTAATTAGTTCTGCTATTTGCTCAGCTCTCTCGAAATCTCTGGGACGCGAGTAAAAAACATCGTCGTTTGAAACGTTCCAATATTCTGCACCAAATCCATCAAACGCGATATAGGATCCACTTTTTGTCACAAGTGAATAATGTGACAGCCTTTCTTCAGGAGAATACATTGCAGTCGACGTATTCCTTCGGGAAAGTAACGCGTCTGCATGTGCCGCAACCACCTTACCCAAATCCGCCCCGTTGTCTCGCAATAATTTAAGAAGTTTTAGGGCTGCCTTCGGAGTCGTATGGAGGATGATTCCAGCGCCAGTTTCCTCCTGGGAACGACCTGCCGCAGCGAGGCTCTTTGCTTCAAGCTTGTTCGGTTCATCGTTTAGGGCGCCTATCTCTCCTATGATCCCAGCCCGCACTTCCGAATCCCCAATTCCCACTGTCAGGTCCTTCACTATCTCCTGAGTCATTTTCTCCTTCGACCAGTCGCGAACCGAGCGAGGTTGGGAGATCCCCACATAGTAACCGGAGCCTGCGACAATGTTCAAATGACTCTGGTCTGCCGCCCTCCTGAGTGACTTTGGACTTCTTCCAATACCAACAGTGGTTGCATCAACAATGGTTTTTCCTCCGGCGGCCTTGAAAGACTCCAGCTCTTCAACGACATCAGCCACGCTGGATACAGTGAAATTATCTTCAATGCATTCGGGGTTTTCTCTGAGATTTCCGAGGACGGACATCGAGACCTTTTTCCGAGCGAGTTCTCTTGCCTTTTTGCCTCGCGGCTCCTCCCAGTAGCAATGAAGGTCGATGAAAACATGCTCGTGCGGAAGGACGAGACCCGCTTCCTCAGGAGAAATATCCCCTTTCACTGTTCGGATTTTCATTGCTCAGTCATTTTCATCCTTTGCTAGTAGTCGTCATGTTGAGTTATGATGAATCGAAAGCCATCCAGATTATAGACTACTTCATGCTCGTTTGCGCGGGGCATCCGGGCCTCGTGCGCGGGCATGAACCCCCGGCTTTCCATCTCCGCATTAATTTTTTCCACATCCGGAACTCGAATGGAAAACCCACGTACTCCTTCTTTTACCCGAGGAGAAGTTTGCTCGATCAGCTCGAGTCCGTAGCTGGGACACCAAGCTGATTTGAACGAAATTCCTTCAGATATTGTGTGTTCCGTAATGGGCTCGAATTCGATCCCCAGCAATTCGCCATAGAACTTTGCAGATTTCTGAACATCCTTCACATTCAAAAGAACCGTTTCAATTCTTCCAATCGGCGGCATTTCTCTACGTTGGAGGCAGTGAAATTATTTATGAATTGGCAGTGGGGCAAATCGAATGAACTTGATGATAAATACCGTACTTGGATTAATTTCTGCAAAGGACATGGGGGCGACGCTCTGCCACGAGCATTGCTTCATTGAGGCAGACTTCTGGGCGGAGAACCCGGAAAAGATAGAGCCCCGGTTCAAGAATTTGATTGACGAACCAGTATCCTTGGCTAATATGAGTCTCGTCTCCCGTGCCGGGAGCTATTCCAGGGATAACCAGATCATAGTTGAGCCTTTTCATGTACTCAAAGAACTAAGGGCGTTTCGGGCTGCGGGCGGGAAAACTGTAGTGGACTGCACGGTAGATGGAATCGGCCGAGAGCGACATCACTTCCGGCTTCCGGAGCTGTCAAAACTTTCTGGTGTGAACATCATCGTTCCCACCGGGTATTACGTCGGTGCATCGCATCCTGAGAAAGTAAAGAATCAATCCGCGGAAGCTATTGCCCAAGATTTTGTAAAAGACATCAGCGAGGGAATCCACGGAACCACGGTGAAAGCTGGAGTAATCGGAGAAATTGGCGTCAGCCCAGGAGAATTCAAAGACGATGAGAAAAAAGTGGTCCTAGCAGCAGTGATCGCGCAAAGGGAAACCAAGGTTCCTCTGACGATCCACACGTGGGGCGATATGCCAGGTAAGTGGATGGGGTTCGGAGTGATCGATTTTCTGCAGAAAAACGATGCAGATTTCGATAAAGTGTACATGAGCCACATCGATTGGACGGTTGCCCAGGAAAATGACTGGGGATGCGCCCTGAAAGCTGCAAAACGAGGGGTGTACCTTTCTCTGGACAATTTTGGAAATGAGTGGCCTTACTGGAGCCAGGATCACAGTTCAGAATATTTCGGATACATCGGTGCCCCCACTGACCTGGACCGAATAGCTTGCATCAGAAAGTTGGTGGATGAAGGATACGAGGATCGAATTGTGGTAGGACACGACCTGGGACAGAAACTGCGGTTGAAGACCTATGGTGGACATGGGCTGGATCACATATCAACCAACGTGAAGGCACTTTTTGATTTCTCCAAACTGAATCCGGCAATTTTCAAAAAATTGACCGAGGATAATCCCCAAAAGCTGTTTGCGTAGAGTCGGCTGTGCCTCTTTGCCAATTCATAAATAGAAGTTAGGCGGTTTTGGGGGAATAGATGCACTTGTACCGAGAAGCAATTTCGCGTTCCATAGCTGCGGGAATCATTATTGTCATTATCATAGTGGCCGCGGTTGGAGTAGTCCTCTACCAAAATTCTAATTCCAGTTCCACCACGTCGAGTGTTTCCACATCGAGCTCTGCTGGATCCACCTTATCCTCGTCTGTTGCTTCTAGTTCTGGCTCAAGTTCATCTAGCACATCTTCCTCGTCCTCCTCGTCAACTTCTCAATCCTCGTCTTCTGTCAGTGCGTCTTCCAGTTCTTCCTCTTCCTCTTCCTCTTCCTCTTCCTCGACGTCCAGCTCTTCTGCTTCGGGTGGCACTATCGACACTTTTTCCTACGACTCGCAACAATGGCCGACCGGAGACCTAAACCAGCTCTTGGAATGGGAGCTGATTCCCTATCCAGACTGGGGAGAGTACAGCGTGTACCAGCCGTTGATCGACATCAACCTAACAGCTCAGACGCAGGGAGTTACTCAGTTTCTCCCAGGTCTGGCAACGAGCTGGAGTTCTCCGGATAACAAGACGTGGACCTTCAATCTGAGAAACAACGTAACCTTCTCGAGTGGTGACCAGTTCAATGCCTACGTTGTCTGGGCTCAAATGTACTCTTTCTACTATCTCTCGGCAAATAGTACCGGGTTCTTCGAGGGATACCAGATCTTCAACATGTCAGGCGTGAATTTCGGTCCCGCGACTATAGCCATGCTAAACCAGACTAATCTGAATAATCCCTCGCAGCAAGTCCTGCAGATGATGCAGAATACTGGATGGCCATTTTACGTCATCAATTCCAGTACCATAGTTTTCCGGGAAGCTCACTCGTTTGCCTTCCTTCCGGGCATCCTGGTTTCGACCGTTGGCTTGGCGATCGACATGCAGTGGGTCTTCACGCACGGGGGACTGGGAACTGCGGCAGCGCCTAATAGCTTCTTTGGGCAAAACCCGATCCCTGGAACGGGTCCTTACGTGTTTGCTCAGGTGAGCGAAGGGAGTTTTGTGAAGTTATCTCAGAATCCCACGTATTGGGGTAAGGCACTGACGCCGGCACAAATTACATCCAATCCTGCCCTAGATCCAGGGCATGCGAGAAACGTACTCATCAATGCAAAGACTGACGACCTCGCTAGGTATGTCGACCTCAGCAGCGGGACCGTGCAGGCAGCAACTATAATCGATAATTTTGGGCTGGTGAAAGCTAGCTCCAGTCAGTACTCCATTTTCACGACTCCCAAAGGTTCCGGGATCCAATCATACATTTCGTTGAATACAAAAATCTCCCCCACCAACATCACAGCAGTGAGGCAGGCGATTGCACATGCGATCAACTACACGAAAATCTCTCAGCAGATCTATTACGGGTACATCACCCCCGCCGTGGGTCCAGAATATCCTGCGTGGCCCCAGTTTTACAATCTGGGCAACTACACTCCGTACTCTTACAATGTTACACTGGCAAAACAGATTTTGAAGAATGCCAATATAGATCCGACGAAGCTTCCCGCTATTCAAATTTACGTGCAGAACAGTTGCGGCAAGGCGTGCATCTCCGAGGCTGAGGCCGTCCAGTTCGATCTCTCGCAGATCGGGTTGATGGTGAGCATTCAGGTCATGACCTTCGGGAATTGGTGTGCATCCATGTGTCAGACGTATTCCTCGGAATCTGCAAATCCCTCAAGCGTCGCGGGAATCTGCGCGTACTGTTGGCAGACCACGCTTGCCCTAACTCCAGTGGACGAGTGGAATACTCCAGTGAGCTCGACGTCTCCTGTCGGAAACGAGGCAATTTACAGTACGCCTGAAACCCAAGCATGCATCAGCGCCTTCCAGAACGGAAGCAGTGTTGCTCTGATAAAGTCGATTTGCACCACTGCACAAAAGCAAGTGTACAACGACGTGCCCTACGTCTGGCTGGGGATCAACGGTCTCTGGGATCTTTCTGGCTCGATAGTGTGGAAGACCTCCAGCATCAGCAACATGTACGGTGACCCACTCTATGCGGGGTTCAGCACGGATCCGCTCTTTAATACAGTAACTTTCGTAGGCTCTTCCTAGCATGATCTGCATGTAGTTAGGGCGGAAGAGGCCCGCACTCTACATGTACGACCTAGTCGTAAAGAGAGGACTAGTGGTAGATCCCTCCCAAGAAATCCATGAACCGATGGGAGAGAGTTTTTTCGGGAAGGTAGCGAGACTCGCGTTTGAGGAAGGCGTGACACCCTACACGATCAGCACTGACCTGCACACTGGAAGTATCGGCGGGCCCGCGTACGACCTGCCTACTGTAATGTCCAAATTCCTGCTTCTGGGCATGTCTTTAGATGAAGTAATCGCAGCGACCACTTCGCATCCGGCTGTGGTGTTAAATAGGGCGGCCGAAATTGGAACTCTCAAGATCGGAGCGTCCCGCAGATCTTACGATGTTCAAACTGCTGGAAGGAAGACATCCATTAGTTGATTCGAGGGTGGTGAAGCTCAAACAGCAAGTCAGCTGATCACTCCCCTACATGAGGTCGCGAGTGGTGAGGTGGTGTAAGCTATTAGACACTGTCATAGAAGAAATTCGAATCGTTTCCTTTGGGGTGAATGGCTGTAGATCACGGAAGCCTAATCTTGGCTGGGGATAAAGCTGAGATTCAGTTTGAAATCTAGGCGATTCTCGGACGGTACATCATTGAGCTTCAACTGAAGTATTTTGTGCTTGCCGGAATGCTGTTGGTCGGTACCTGTCATGGTCGCCGTGAGATGTACCATATCTCCGGGCTTAAATCGCAAAAGGCCCCGAAGGTACTCTCTTTCAGTCTCGGTGCGTGCCTCCCCCTTGATCACGAAAGATTCCTGACCTGACCCTACAACCAGAAATGCATGTTTCACCAAATTTGAAGGTATTTCGAAATCATCTAACCTCGTGGACATTTCCCATCACCTTACAATAAGTACTATTCAAAGACTGAGGAGTTTCTCGAGTTCCATCTTTGCTTCCTTAGCAGCGATCGTCCAATCTCCACCCCAAATATTCTTGATGTAGTTGTCAGGCTCGTACTCGATTGACAAAAAACCATCATAGCCTATTTCGCGAAGCGCATCAAAAAAATCCTTCCAGTCGATAATCCCTTCGCCCAACCTCGGAAAGGTGAAATCCTCTCCAATTATCCCCGGTTTTCCGATCACATCTTTCACATGAATATGCTTGATGCGCTTCCCTAGGCGCCTCGCAGCGAGCGCGACATCATTTCCATACAATGCCGGGTGAGACGGATCCCAGTTAACGGAGAGATATTTGGAATCGAAATATCCCAAGAATTCTCGGAGAGTGTAATAATCACGCACTAGCATTCCAAATGCTGCTTCCACTGTAACTACGATCTGATTTTTCTCAGCAGCGTCAACTATGGATCGAAAAGCCTGGAGTACGTTGTCCCAAGCTTTGGCTTCTTTAATGTCGTGGCCGATCCGCGCAGCTCCCTTATTCTCGCCGAATTCCTTTGACG
>JAPCJV010000006.1 GCA_027886785.1 Nitrososphaerota archaeon
GTTCCGCGTGCGATACAGTTGTTCTCATGGTTTCTTCACTAGTTGAAACCAGGATTCATGAATGTCTATTTCTGTTTCAGTAGTAATTGCCAACCCACCAAATGGACTCGGTCTCATTGCTACAATCTTTGCGGGCACAAGAGTGTACACATAATCTCCTACTTTAAACTTTGATTTCTTCACGGCTTTTCCTTTTTGACTTTCACAAATTGTTCTTGTTTACACCGTTTGCACTTTCCATTCTCGTACTGATGGCGCTTGAATCGTGCGCCCTTCGTGCCAGTATCATCTTTGAAGATGCAATAGCTCATGTTCAATCCTCCTCACCGAATCGGATATGTGTCACCCTTTGTATCGGCGTGTTTTCGGGCGGCGGCCAAAGGTTGTTTAACACGATAGAGCACGGTTGATTTTTTTCGAGGAAAAGAACTTTGAAACCTTTGATACAATAAATTATCCACACACTAAATTTGTTCATCGTCTAATCCTTTGTCTGCGATTTCTTGCTTCCGAATGAGCACTTGAACTTGACGTTGATCCTGGGATCTGTTGAGGACGATGTGTCTAATGAGAACGTTTTCTTTTTGTCCTTTTCTATGGAGTCGGTCTTCGGCTTGGGTAACGATTTTTGGATCCCAACTTCGCTCGGCGAACACGGCGATGTGAGCAGCTGTGAGAGTTGTTCCGATTCCTGCCGCTTGAATTCCTCCAATAAAAAGAGATATTGACGGATCAGTTTGAAATCGGTCGATCGAATTTTGACGAGATTTAAGATCTGATCGTCCGTCCACCCGCACTGATATAGACCTGAAATTGTCTTCGAGAGAGTCAATAACCTCGTGATGGTGCACCCAGACAACAACTTTTTCCGTTTCATTTAGTACCTCTTTTAGATACTCAATTACATAGGGTATCTTGGCAATCCCAACCTCTTTTATGACTTTTGACATCTCGCTAAAAGCCGGCGGATCTATATCTTCCTCACCGTGTTTCTTTACATAATCCTCATATTCTAGTCTCTCACGTTCCAGCAGTTTTGTCAAGCCTTTTTTTGCGTCTAGCTCAATCACTTGCCTGGTTTTGGGCGGCAACTCTGTCAAGACGTCTTTTTTGAGTCGGCGGATCATGAATCGTTCCCTCATAAGACGTTGTAATTCATCTAGATTGGCCGCTCCGTCCCATTTCCAACCCATATGTACTTTGCGCCCTCGGGCTGGATCGAATCGTTCGATTTCAAAGAGTTCACAATAACGACGGGCATAGGAGAACCAATCAGAGCCCAATCCATCAGGATCCAATACTTGGAGTAGGGGCCATAGTTCTTTCGGCTTCGTCATGGGCGTTCCTGTCATCATGAGGATGCGGTTGAAAGGAATCGGGCTGAGCCTAGGGCGTGTTTCTGTCGATCGTTTCCGGCCGAATACTTGTCCGGTTCGATCAGCTTTAGAGTTTTTGAGGTAGTGGGCTTCATCGATGACAATAAGATCCCAAGGAACAGTTCGTAATACTTCAGCATGCGAAGTCAGTAATTCATAATTGATGATGACAACACCGTCGTCATTGATGATGTGCATGTTGTCACTGCGGCCTCGTATGAGAACAGCTAGAAGATTGTGGGTGCCCCATTTGGACCATTCTCTCACCCAATTGATCTTCACAACGGCAGGACAAATGACAAGAATCTTTCGAGCTCCGATTAGATTGGCTACGCCGATTGCTTCGATAGTTTTGCCTAATCCCATTTCATCGGCAATCAATACACGAGGACGTCGGGAGGCATATTCGATGCCGGCTACTTGGTACGGTAGGTATTCTAGGCCAGAAGGCGCAGGGACAGCGATATGTGATGTCTGAGCTCGAGATTTGTCTTTGTGTCGGCGAATCATTTTCTTCTCCGTGCTTTATCAAATCGCCTTGCACTAGGAGGCCAGAAGAGGATGCGTAGTATCGCCGTAAACGCGCCAGGAATCTGCAATAGTTGTAGAAGTGCAGTCATTATTTATCTTCTGATTCTGAAAGATTCATAGATGCTATAGCCTTGTCAACGGCTTTGTCAGTGATTATTTCGGCTATCTCGGGCTTGCGACCCGGTATCGTCTCGTCTCGGTCAGCCCAGTGACTTTGTAAGCACAGTTGTAGGATATGTGCCCAACGGGGTTCTTCGCTACGTTCAAAGATCTCGCCGCATCGATCACAGCGGTATGTATAAATCAGTTTGTCGGCCATTTTGTCTCCTAGATGCTTGAGGCGACGTCTAGTTGATTCTTCAATTGATTAATTGTTGCTTTGTATGCGAGGATGCTGCGGCGGTAATCATTATAAGCATCCTCAACGATCTTCAAATGAGTGAGCGCTGCGTCTACATTGTTTGCTCCGCCGTGGATTCGATCGCCATTAGTCGGCTCACGTAGAGTGATTGCGCCGGCTCGAGCAATCCAACTTTCCAGAAATCCTACAGAGTAGGAAACCGCCATGTCATCGGCCATTGAATTTCTCCTGGTTTCTCTTTAATCTTTTTGCTGCTAATTGTCGGTATCGCAATTTGTTAAAAGCATCAATAATTTCGATTAGAATAGCGGCCAATAATTTTACAAATAAAACAAGAAATATGAAGATGATTGGTGCGAGTGACAATCCTATTGCAATTTCTAGAATTGTTTTGAACATTTCAATCTTCTCCACGTTATTCTTTTATTTCTTTTTCTGTTGCACCCGCAATCTTCTTTTGTTTATCTAGATATTTGCAAGATGCTTCAGTGGGTAGAACAGCCCACAAAATAGAAAGTAGTATCTTTCTGAGTGCAGCATTGCTGTAAATGTTTGATTCTTTCATTTTTCAATCCTCCTTCAATTCGTAAGCTGGAAGCCACAAAAAATAGATTTGCGGCCACGGCCATAAGACCAGTGCGAACATAGGAAACTCTGACACGATCCAGAAAAAAGTAAAGCCTAATGCCCAAGTGTCTTTCTCTTCCAGCAAACCCCAGATGAATCGACCGTCACTCCATTCCCGGCCGAGCCACAGATGCAACAGAAGAATCCGAAGGGAGAATGTCGGGATTAGATCCCACTTCCGCTTTTTTGGTTGCTTGTCGTCTTTTTGCCTCACGCCACTCCCTCCGCTCTTTTTCACGCTCGGATTGGATTCGATAAACCTCGAGCTCATACTTTTCAATCGCCAGCGATGACTTCAGCATGCGTTTGCTATCCTGCCAGATGTCATAAAGCAGGATCGCTTCGGCCACGGCAATACCAGTGCTGAGCAAAACCGCTATGTCCATTATCCAGGCAGGAATCATCGTTTCCTCTTGAGTGTCTTCGGCGGATCTTTAGGTGGTTCATTCGCTACTAGTTCTTTCCATCGCTTATTGAGCGCCGCCTGCTTTACGGCATGCTCCTTGTCCAGGGCTTTTTGGGCCTGCACGATAGCCAATTTCTCCAACACCCACCTTTGGTAGGCCGTCATTTGGGATCCTTTAGAATTTCATCCAATGTTTGCTGAGCCAATTCTCGAGAGCCAACATCTCCATCTGCTATCTTTCCAAGTGCCCTTAGGACTTTGAGAAGTCGAGCAAAGCCTCCCGCCCCATAGATGTGATGGCCCACATGCTGATATTCCTGGTCGATCACGAGTTGATCCTCCGGATGTAATCCCCAACGAAAGCTCGTTCAGCTGGATTCTTAGCGCCAATTTGAATGACATGGGCAACGAGCGCCGTCTTGTAGGACACTAGAAGGGATATGGGTTCTGCTTTGTTGACGGCATCCAACGTTTTAGAACCGAATCCACCATCCACTGATATCCCGAATTGGGGTGCCAACACGCCTTGTAGAATCTTCACGGCCGTGCCGATGCCCTGGAGGACGCCCATGTCGAAAAGTTTGTTGGCAACAAATTGGTCCGTGATATCAACGTAGAGAGGATTCCAATATTTATGGCTGTAGATGTCCGTGGCTTGCTCTACGG
Source organism: Nitrososphaerota archaeon (assembly GCA_027886785.1). The sequence continues at coordinate 3,968 of JAPCJV010000006.1, forward strand.
TCAGGTTGCGGATGTCTAGGGTGGGGAATTCCATGGCTGAGATGCCGTGGTTAGTGCCCTTTAGTTCACCTTCACCGATCACGCCGCTCGTCCAGTTGCCCCGATCGTTAGGATTGCACTGATAGCCACCTTCGTGAGCGGAGTCCAGTGTGATATCTACTGCTATGTTGAAATCTGCCATTTTATTCTCCTTAGTCTGTGACAGGGACGTAGATGTAGTATACGGTCACGAGCAGGAATCCATTCCCGTTCGTCAAATCTTGGACTGCGGGCCCGCCGGGTGACTGAAGAAGTGAGAACAATAGCGGTTTGTTCTCGTGTTCAGATTTGGCTGCCGGTCCGTAGCCTGGGATGACGGTCTCCACTTGATCCGTAACCTGATCCACGAATCCCGAGGCATTGAGAGCCGGAGCGAAGGAATTTACGGCCACGGCGGGATCACCTGTGTAGAGATAGAAGAACTGAGAGGCGGAAGGATTGAAATAGGGCACCGTCCCAGCGTCATACAGAGCATAGGACTGCGGCAGCACGATAATCATCTGCCCTGCTTTGGCGGGCAGGATTAGGACAGGATTCTCGACCAGGCTTAGAAGTTGTAGTTGGTCAATTTTGACAGTCACCTTCTGGACATATTGTTCATTAGGGAATTTGCAATCGTCCTTGTCAGCATAGGCAGCGCCGGCAAACAGCAGCATCAGAGACAACAGGATTGAACCAATTTTCTTCATTTTATTTCTCCTTTAGACCTCGGGCATTATACTTGTCAGGATGATCCATAAATTCTTGAAATTCGATGGGATAGTAATCGGTGTACTCCACGGCGAAAAGACGCTGCCAGGGATTCTTCAGCACCTTGATTATCTCACCGCCGGTATTAAAACCGTGGAAGATGTTGTGCAGGTGCCCGTGCACGTTCCAATCGCATCCGCCGGCTCGGGAAGTATCGGGTTCATGTGTCAACCAGCAGTTCTGAAAGTGGATGCCGTCACAAGAAAAATCAACTCCATGGTCCATCCACCAACTATTGGGCTTGCCTCTATCATGATTTCCTCTCACCAAAATTTTACGGCCGTTCAATCTTCGTAGGATTTGTTCCACCAATGCCGTCTTACCTATCCCGACGTCGCCTAGATGAATCACGGTGTCTTCAGGCTTTACTCGTTCATTCCAATGCTTCTCGAGGATCTGGGTAAAACCCGTCGGCCGATCGCAGTAAGTTGCGATGTTCGCATGATTAAAAATGCGTGTCAGCGATAATTAAAGTTCGCATGCACGGATCTCCTTTTTCTTCCAATGTCGTCCACCAGCGAGCATATAGTGTTTTCGACTACAAAATTCAGATATTAATCTAGCAGGATGAAATTTTTCTCCACAGTATCGACATACTTTATCTGGAAATTTTCTTGACTTTCCAGAAGCAATTAATTTTTTGTTTCGATCATCTGAATTCATGTGACATCGTCGACATAGATATTCCCAATCTGACAGATCTCGTAAATATTTTCCTGATTTATTAGCTAAATCTCTCGGAGATTCAATTCCGCATTTCTCACAGAATTCAGGCTTGATTTTTCTTCGTCTTACCCAAGCATGGATAGCTCCGTACCCGGCTTCATCCCCTTTATAAGAAGGATTAGTTGTACCCCAATTAAATCCGGGCTCTCCTAGTCTTGGTTTCACAAAAGTCCTTCAAATGCTCCGGCAATGTACAGCCGATTGAGTTCAGCATAAAAAAGAAGCTGATGACCGCCATACGTGGTATAACCGATGTAGCCCTTTTGAATTAATTTCGTATGCGCCATTTCATGTAGCATGGTTTGGGTGACAAATAGAGCCATTCGTTGTAAGCACTCATTGATAAGAAGTTCGCCGTCCCAACTGGATATGCCGTAGCAACCACGGCATTCTTTATTTGTTCCGAATCTAATTTCAAGGCCTCGAGAACAGATTTCATTGTTGAAGAAATCTTTGTTAAGATTTCTGAAAAGAGTTTGGAGATTCTTGTTCGTCAGTTTGGAGCGACCTGTCTTGCCGCCCATTTCCATTCCCATTCTTGCTAATATCCGGGCTCTCACCGGCGATTCCTCGACCGATCCAGACCGTAGTGGTCGGGATTATTCGGGGTATTGTTGACAACGAATACATCTTTTTGGGGCCATAATTTGATTTCTAATGCTCTGATTCGTCGCTGAAGACTCGCAATCGTCTTCGTCATTCGTTTAAGAGTTGCAGAAGTATTAGTCATTTTTAACCTCGCATGGAAGCCAGATGGAATGTACTTCGTCGTGAGTCGTGGTCCCGTCGTAAGTGATATTCACATGCGAGTAAAAGCATTCAGTGTGTGATCGTTCTATTAGGACGCCGCGATCTTGCTTATATTCGTCGACTGATTTTCTGTGACTGCCTGTCCACATCATCCATGTATCATCTATGGGGCACATCACGCCGGAAGGTTTGGCACTGTCTATCGCCAACAACCGGGAGGCCGAGAAAAACATTATGGATAGCAACACTATCAAAATTTTTCGAATCATCTTCCATCCTTTTGAAGCCGAATTCGGAGCGGCTTAGGCTGAGTAATTTTCATACCGTAGCCGGAGATGTATTCAATAACGAGTTCATATGGCTTCGGCGTCACTGTGAATCTGAAGTCATATTTGAAACTGCAATGGGCAGGGAACCAGCCTGCCGTGGCACCTGTGTAGCCTGTACCGGTCATTTTTTCTCTCCTATAACAGAATACCACCAATCAATCGTTTTGTCAAGACCTATTTTCAAGTCTGTTTTGGCCCTGAATCCGAAGGCTTTATAGGCTTTTTGAGTGTCCAGGCATCGCCGCGGCTGGCCGTCCGGCATCGATCGATCGTACTGTATGACGCCTCGGTAGCCTATTTTCTTTGCGATTCGTAGGGCTATCTCATGAATGGAGACCTCGACGCCAGTCCCTATGTTCACCGGATCGACTCCGTCGTAGAGCTCTGTGGCTTTCACAACAGCCTCGGCAGCATCCTCGACATAGAGGAATTCTCGACGTGCCATTCCTGTGCCCCACAACGTTACAGGATGATCTTCCATTCTGTGCGCCTCTTCGAATTTGCGAATTAGGGCCGGGATGACGTGTGAATAATCGGGATCGAAGTTGTCATGTGGCCCGTATAGATTGACCGGTAGAAGATGGATCACGTTGAATCCGTATTGCTGACGATACGCTTGACCCATCACCAGCAGAGATTTCTTGGCAATTCCGTAAGGCGCGTTCGTCTTCTCGGGATAGCCGGCCCATAGATATTCTTCAAGAAACGGTATTGGAGTGTATTTTGGGTATTCGCAGATCGTCCCGATCTGGACGAACTTCTTCACTCCGGCTTTGTAGGCCTCGTGCATTAGCTGAATCCCCATGATGGCGTTGTCGTAGAAGAGCTCGGCCGGCTTCTGTAGGTTCAATCCGATTCCGCCCGCATGTGCAGCAGCATGAATTATGATGTCTATGTCGTAGTTTCCCAACATTCTTTGAATGCCTTCGAGAGTTCTCAAATCATAATCTTGGGATCGTGGTACATACACATGTTCGCAACCTTGACTATATAGTTCATCAACGATGTGTCGGCCAAAGAAACCGTTGCCGCCTGTCACACATATTCTAGCGGTAGAGAGATTTATCATAACGCTCCGTTTCAGCATCAATCATGATTCTGACCAGTTCACGAAACTTGACTTGAGCTTTCCAACCCAAAGTTCTAAGAGCTTTACGAGAATTGCCTTCTAATATGTTGACTTCTGTGGGCCGAAAATATCGGCGATCGATTACGACGTGATCGCGCAACCCCATCCCCAAATAGGCGGCTGCTTCATCCAAAAATTCCTTAACGGTATGTGATTCACCCGTAGCAATAACGAAATCGTCCGGTTTACTTTGCTGCATCATGAGCCACATGGCTTCGACATACTCCGGAGCGTAGCCCCAATCGCGTTTGGCGTCCAAGTTGCCCAACAGAAGCTTGTCCTGGCGGCCGTTGAAGATTCGAACCAATCCTTTGACGATTTTCTGAGTGACGAATGTTTCGCCTCGACGTGGCGATTCGTGATTGAACAGGATGCCATTGCAGGCGAACATTCCATAGCTCTCCCGGTAGTTGACGGTTGTCCAGTAGGCGAATTGCTTAGCGATCGCGTACGGGCTCCGAGGCTGAAATGGCGTCGACTCGCTCTGCGGGGCCGGTGCGGAACCGAAGATTTCGCTGGAACTGGCTTGATAGAACTTCGGCTTCCCGCAGTCCTTGACGGCCTCGAGCAACCGCAGTGTACCCATGGCGTCGGCATCCGCGGTGTATTCCGGGATTTCAAAGCTAGATCGAACGTGGCTTTGGGCCCCTAGATTGTACACTTCCTGGGGCTCGACTTTTCGAAGGATTTTATATAGGGATCCAGAGTCGGTCAGATCGCCATAATGTAGATGCAGTTTATCAAAAATGTGATCGATTCGTCCTGTGTTGAAAGAAGACGATCGGCGAAGAATGCCGTGGACTTCATAGCCCTTTTCAAGTAACAGTTCACATAGGTAACTCCCATCTTGGCCTGTGCAGCCAGTCACAAGAGCTCTTATTGGCATCTTCTCATTCCTTTCAATCTAGACGCTCTTATTTTTGGGTTTCTCCATTGAATTCTTAGTGATTTTGATGCCGCCTTTCGTCTTTTGTTTGTCCATTCCCCGAAAGGTTTTATTTTGAGTTCATGAAGAATAATTAAAGCTTTCTGTTTTTTGATAATTAGATATTTAACTATTTGTTTTAATACTCGTTCACATCTTATAGATCCTTTAAGAGTGTAATGATAAATGGGTTTTCGTCCCATATGAGGATATTTAAATTTGGTGCGATGAATTTGAGACCCACAACCTATAATTCTTTTCATCTCTCGGACAAAATTTTTGTTAGTATTGCCCATTTGAATCAAAGTAAAACGACCTTCTTGTCCGTGATAAAGACCGATACTCCCTTCTCCATCTATAGCACACGCTAACCAAATCGCTTCTTTTTCAGTAAAGCTACGAACAGATTTCATTTTCTCACCTGTTGTTCGATCCATTGGTAGGTTGGAGTTAAACCTTCACGTAAAGTCACACTCGGCCCCCATCCTAGCACTTCGTAGAGGCGACCGTTATCACTGCTGCGACCTCTTACGCCCTGAGGACCGTCCACATGCTCTAATATGAGAGGTTTGCCGGCGATTTTTCCGATTAGTAAAGCTAATTCATTGATTGAAAGAAGTGCATTGGTTCCCAAGTTAAGAGGTGCGCTATAGCCCGATTGCATGATCCGACGCAATCCTTCGATGCAATCATCAATGTACAAGTAGGTTCGAGTTTGATTTCCGTCGCCCCAAATTTCAATTGGATATTTGCCTTCTCTCTGATATTTATATATGTCAGTGGTAGAATTACATTCACTAGCAGGATAAGGAAAGGCCTTTGCAATTTTTCGGCATAATGCTGCTGGTGATTTCTCCTTACCGCCGTCGTAAGTGCCCAACGGACCGTAAACATTATGGAAGCGAACGATACGAGTATCCAGATCGTGATCCTTCGCGTAGTATTGAACCATCTGCTCGGAGAAGAGTTTTTCCCATCCATATCCGGCCTCAGGATCTGCTGGAATCGCATCTTCTTCTCGTAATGGAGTCGCGTTCTCAATCAACTGGTGACTCCGGGGATAAATACATGCAGAAGAAGTATACAGATATCGTTTGATGTTGTTTGCTACGGCGGCATCCAGCATGTTCACGTTAATCAAGACGTTGTTTCTGGCAATGTCGGCCAAGTTCGAAGTGATATAGCCGATGCCGCCCATATCCGCGGCCAACTGATAGACATCGTCCATCGAGTGAGTGGCTTCAAAAGCTTCACCTGGCCCGCGTAGATCCGCGATGATGAAGTCGTCTGCCATAGTGGGCTCGAACTCCGGATACTTGAGGTCAACGCCTCGGACATAATATCCTTCAGATTTTAGACGGTTGACCAGGTGATGTCCGATGAAACCGCCGGCTCCTGCTACAAGTGCTCGTTTCATAATTGCTCCTTTTTTGTTTTCTCCGCTTCAAGTTGCGCGATGCGCTTGTCGCCTTCCACTGCGAAGTACGACTCTTCATGCATCTGTACAAGATAGCGCCACCACTTCGCCTCTTCCAGCCGCGCCCCCGCGACGAGAAGTTCTGCCTTCTGCCGTTCGTCATCTCGTGCAGCTTCAGTGCGCCAATAGATGGCGTTGCAAGCAATAGCGACAATTTGTTCTGGAGTTTCGTCCTTCCAGTCTCGGTCACACTGCTTCTTCAACGGCGCGACGAGCTGGGCGTCGTGCTCGGCAATCATAGGTTCAATTATCTCCAACATCTTCGGCTTGGAGAAACCCGCCGCATAACTCATCAACACTTGGTCGATGACAACATTTGAGAGTTCTAGTGGTCGCTCATCGTTCATCGGCTTGCTCCTTTCTCGCGGTGCGTCTATCAATCCAGGCTCGCAGTATTAAGCACCAAGCCGGGAGACTCCAGCCTGCAATAAAAATAACCGTATCGTACCAGTGCCAATGGCTCATGGCTCAATCTCGCGCAGGATGCGGCAGCGCTGGCAGTTCTCACCATCGTGATTGCCACCAGCTTGTGTGATTTGGGCCTCATAAATTTCTCGCCTCGTCAGAACATGCGGCCACGTCTCCACTTCCGCCCGCAGGCGAGCGAGGGCGGAGTCGAGTTCATTGGCGCACTTGATGACTTCCGGGGTTACTCCACGGGAAAAATACCACTTCTCCCCCAACTCGCCCAAGCGCATCTTATCCTCCATCGGCTTGCTCCTTTTTAGTGAGAGGGCGAAATTCATTTTCATAGCACGGGAATTCAACTCCAGCTATGCTAACAAGCCACACCGCATCGTCCTTTTTCATTAATTTAACATCGAGATTGATAATTTTTACCATTTGTCCGGATCTGAATTTCGTTTTCGATTTTTTCATGATTGCTCCTTTACGACTCGCATAATCCCGTCAATCGTCTCTCGGTTCCATCCGGGATGTACGTCCACAGTTCGTGCCGCCACTTCAGGCCAGTCATTATGCCAGAAGCCTTGAAGATCATCAATCAAAATCACGCCACTTTTCTGAGTATTAAAAATCGTTTCTAATTCCTGTTGGAGTGGAGATTTGTTGTCCCAATGTGCGTCCAGCCAAAACAGCATGGGCTGAGGCAAGAATGACAGCATTCGATTGAGAAATCTTATGCTGTCCTCTAGGAACACATGGACGTTTCGGGATCCTTCAAATCTCTTTGCGGCTCTTCCGTAAAATTCCGGATTTACTTCCGCCGAATAAAGTTCATCGAAATCGTTCTGTAGAGCGAAGAGAGTATCTCCCTCGGCAGTCCCGGTTTCCACAAGAGTCTTCAATCCATATTTCTGTCCGTACCAAGCCAGTAGTTTGATCTTGTGCGCCGGCGTGGTCGTCCAGCAGTGCATGCCTTCCGAATCCCAAAATAAGTAATCTGCTGTCGGTTGATCGTTCATAGATTCACCCATGCGTTGGATTTTGCACTACTATAGGCAGCCGCAACGAGTTCTTGTGCTCGTATTCCGCTATACATATTGGTCGTGTTCGTCTTTATAGCCAATTCAAATGCCTTCCAATCCAACGTCCAGGAGTCCGGTTTGATTGGGAAGTCAAACTTTTGTTCGTGCGGTCGACTATGATCGGTTTGACGCTCCCCGAAAATAACTTTTTGAGGCCCATAATGACCGTCGCGTCCCTCCAGTCGTAAAAAACCTTTGCTCCCAAAAATTTCAATTTCAAAAATATTTTCCCATCTCGTCCAACTCACGTGGATCTGCACCAGACCACGATTTGTATTCAAAAGACAAAAAGCATTGTCTTCAGTATCTTTAAAATCATGAAAAAGGCAATCAGTCTGGGCTACCACTTGATAAGGCTCCCCGAAAAGATGTCGCACTAAATCCATGATGTGAATTCCTTGCTCGATTAGCACACCGCCGCCGCTCAATTCTTTCTGTGTGCACCATTCCTCTTTGTAATGTGGTCGTCCACCATGTCCGAAACGGCACTGGAAAAAATGCAACTTTCCTAACAGTCCGCGGTCGACGAAATCCTTCGCGAATCGTACATGGGCCATCTCGCGGTAATTGAATCCAGCCCACAATACACGATCGGCTGCCTCCGCGGCGAAATACATTGCACGAGCTTCCGTTACGTTTCGTCCCATCGGCTTCTCACACAGGACGTGCTTGCTGGCTTCCAAAGCTCTGATCGCAATCTCGGAATGGAATTTTGTGGGTGTGGCAATCACTACTGCGTCGATATGTTTTCCATAAAGGATTGCTTCCATCGTGGAGGCTAATCCGCCGGGTTCGACACCGGCTGCCAAACCATAATCGATGTCATTCACTGCTACAAGACGAGCATGCGATGAGCGCTTGATTACATCGGCACGGATTTGTCCTATTCGACCAGCTCCAATAAGGGCAACGTTAAGCATTCGTGAACGGGATGCGACGAAGCTTTCCCGCCTCCTCAGATAATCCATCTATATTCACACTCCATCTGTCATGAAGAGCACTAATCAATCTTCCTGTCACATTACCGGATTCGTCAGATGCAAGAAACACAGCCAATGCTGCGGCCGAATCAGCAGTACCTACGGCTTCTGGATTCATCTTGCTCTTCACTGCTCCGGGAGCGATTGTATTGATTTGAATATTGAACGGCTCAACTTCTTCTGCTACGCTTTCAACAAATCGGACCAATCCTGCTTTAGAGGCTGCATAAGCAGAATAGAAAGGGCGGCCGTAAGCTGCCCCGCCTCCTGAAAAATGAATAATCTTCCCTGCCTTATTTTGGATCATACGCGGTAACACGGCTTGTGTAAGATTGTAACTTCCAATTAGATTAACTTCAATTACACGACGCCACGAATAAGTTGAAGTCTTGTGTACAGGCCCCACAGATCCTAAAATGCCCGAACAGTTAATGAGAATGTCTGGTTGCAAATATTCAATTAGCTTTTCAATTTTTAGGGCGTGAAGTACATCAACTCTGTCTGTAAGCACGACTGCATCCTCTTCAAGGAATTTCTGTGCAACGACGGAGCCAATGGCACCTGTAGCGCCTACTATCCAACATCGCTTTCCCGTTAACTTCATAGAGTGAACCCCGATGCCTGGGCATCATTATAGAACATTTTTACGGTCTCTAATGAGAAATCATACAGGTTTTTTCCTACTTCAGATAACTTTTTAAGAATATCATTTGATACAGTAATCACATGGCACCCAATTTCATCGGCTTGAAAGATATTCAAAAGTTCTCGAGGGCTGGCCCAAATCAATTCAGCATTGGGGCACATCTCCATGGTTTGCAGAGCTACTTGCATGTGAGGAATGGGGTCGCGACCAGTATCAGCAATACGACCAGCAAACACAGAGATGTAGGCTGGAGCACCTTGATATAATGCTTCGCAGGCCCGCTCGACTTGGTAGGATGTCATTACGGCGGTCACATTCACCTTGATCCCGGATTGCGAGAGATTGCGAATCAAATGGAAACAGGAGTCGCCGTGCGTGTTCATGATGGGGATCTTGACATACACATTCTTGCCCCAACTCGCAATTTTGCGGGCCTGCTTTTCCATCTCATTGAATTTGTCGGCGAACACTTCGAATGAAATGGGTAGTCCATTTATTGCTAATAAGGCATTCTTAGCGAATGCTTTATAATTTGTCACGCCCGCCCGTCTCATCAAAGTCGGATTAGAAGTATAGCCGAGGACGAGTGGATTCTTACGCAGTTCCCGGATTGTTTCCAAGTTAGCGCCGTCAGCAAAGATTTTTATCTTCATATTACTCTCCTATAATCTGTACATCCGACGCCTTTACTGCTGTTACACGGGCGGCAAAGCGGTTGAATATTATCTATATCGTTTCGTCCGCCTCTTGATATCGGAACAATGTGGTCAGGCGTTAATTTTCGACGTTTATTACAGCGAAGACATCTATAATCATATTTCTTTTTAAGAGTCACCCATTCAACTCCGGTGAAAGAGCCGCCATTGACAAGTTTGCTGATACGTCTACGATGCGCCCTTGCAATATGTTTTTCTGGATTCCGTTTATAACGACGACTACATTGTTCAGATAATTTTTTACGATTCTGTTTTCGATATAAACGTTGGTATTTCGCCAATTTCTCTCGATTTTTATTGTAATACTGACGCCGCCGTTCTTTAACTATTTCAGAATATTTTTTGCGATAGTGACGAGCCTCTGCTGCTCTTTTTTCTGGATGCAGTTTTCTCCAACGACGATTCCGTTCAATAGTCTCATTGTGATGATGCTTGTAGTAACGACGATGCTGTGCAGCGATTTCTTTACGATGCCACAAGTAGTGACGATGCTTTTGTTCGGCTTGTTTTTTGCGATGCCGTCTATAATAGCGTCGATGATACGCCAATAACTTTTTTCTGCTTGCGTACGGCATTATTCACTTACCTCTAAAATCCAATCCACAGCATCCTTCAAAGACTGAGAATGATTTACATAAACTGTTCTACAACCAGCCGCTTTTCCTGCATCGATATCGCTCTTGCGATCACCCACCATGATGCTTTTTTTCAAGTCAATCCCTAATTCCTTAGCTGCTTGCAAGAGCATGCCGGGTTTCGGCTTTCTACATTCACATTTGTCTTCATCCGAATGAGGACAAACAAAAACCCGATCCAAAGGTAACGTATCACAAATCTTTTCGTTTGTCAAGTCTATAAATTCTCGTGTCAAAAGTCCTCGTTTAACGTCCGGTTGATTTGTCACCATAACCAGTATATATCCTTTCTCCTTCAATGTCAAGAGATATTTTCGGGCATCAGGGACGATTTTCAGGTCTTCTAAAGATCCGGGCGGGAGAGGGTCCTCAGTGAGGGTGCCGTCCCGATCAAAGAATACTGCTTTTTGTGTTAAATTTGACACATTTAAAGACTCCCATTTCGTAAGTGATTGTTTTAGAAGGGGATGAGAGACAAGTAGATGTAGAATGACGGACTGGAATGCCTCAGTATGAGGAGTTACCCGTTCTTGGCTTATAGACGGTATTACAACGACGGCATCAGCCATCTTAGCCGTATACCCTCCGTCCCGTCCTACGATGCCGCAAATGTAGCTTTTCGTGCGTTTGGCGAGGTCTATGGCGCGCACCAGAGGTACGCTTACGCCTTTCTTGGCGTCTCCGCCACCTACGGATAGGATTAAGAGAGCATCCTTTTGAGATAGACGACTTCCCTTTAGCCACTCCTCGAATACCGTATCCCATCCTTCGTCGTTCGTCCTCGCGGTCAATTCCGGAGTATTATCAGAAGGCGCGTAGGCTTCAATATTTGCTATTTTGCGAAAATCACAAACAGCATGAGAAGCATTGGCCGCACTTCCCCCCACGCCTAGAATGAAAAGTCTACCCCCAATATCTCGAGTGTTCGCAAGAATCTCAACTATTTTTTCAATGTGGGCCTTATTTAGCTCACGAGTAATCTGCTCCACTTCATTCAAAAAATCGCCAGAAAATGTCATGGGTTCACCAATACCTTCGTTCCCTCAAAATCGAACTTGAAATGCACTTCCCGCAATTTGATCTTGGACATCGCCGCCCTCAATTTCTCTGCGTCTTCAGTGTAGAACATCAAAAATCCTCCGCCGCCCGCACCCACGAGCTTGCCGCCCAACGCCCCGTTCTTCAGGCCTATCTTATAGAGGTCGTCAATATAGGAATTGGACATTCCCAATTGTTGCCTTTTGTTTGACCAATGTACATGCATCGCATAGGCGAAGTCTCGGAGGCGACCGTGTTTCAGCATCTCCTCAATAGCAAAACCCAGATTTTTCGTTCCGTCCAAGTGTCTTATCATTTCCCGATCATTTTGCAGACTCTTCACGTCCTGGTTTCTCAAAACTTCCGAAGCCAATCTTGAATATCCAGTGAAAAACAAAAGCAGATTTTCCTCCAAATCCGTTTGTGCTTCCGTTGGCATGACAAGAGATTTCACATCCACTTTGCCATTTACATCAATTATAAAACTTGTGATACCACCCACCGCCGCGATATATTGGTCCTGCTTTCCCACCGGTTGACGCAGAATTTCCGCCTCTATTTTGAAGGCCCGCTCGGCCAAATCCTGGGCGGTAAGTGTGACTCCATCCAAGGTGTATAGAGCTTTGAGAAGCGCGCATGTGAAACTGCCTGAGCTTCCTAATCCCGTTCCAGCGGGTATATCTGCAATACTTGTAATGTCAATAGAAGTGGTTACTCCCGTCATCTTGAGAGCTTCCCGAATCACTGGATGCTGCACCTGCTCAACAAAATCAACATCCTCTAGTTGAGAATATTTGAGACTGATTTTGGTTCGGAACGACTCGTTAACAGCCACGTAAACGTACTTATTTATTGCGGCGGAAAGAATAAATCCGCCGTGTTCATGATAGTATGAGGGAAGATCAGTTCCACCTCCACCTAACGTTACTCTGAGGGGGCTACGCGTGATAATCATTGACAGGTGCCTCTTGAGGGATTAAACCCAATCTACGTGCTTTGGTGACATCCAACTTACTGCTAATGACATCTTCTTCTCGAGCCGATTTGTAGATGACGGGAACGCCGCGTTCCTTGGTAAACATCTCGGCCAAATCCCCGACTCGGACAGATTCCCCGTTTGCGATATTGAATGTGCCTTTTAGACCCCTTGTTACAACCAACAACAATGCTTGGCAAACTATATCCACATGGACATAATCGCGCATTTGATCCCCGCCGTATACTACTATAGGATCGTCCTTTTGGAAATGCGTAAGAGATAATGTATCCACTCGAAGATGGGCATTTCCTCCGAACACATTTCCAAATCTGGTGATCACATGATTCGGACACATATGACGAATAATGCCCTCCGCCACGTATTTAGATTGGGAATAAGGATTTTTGCAATCGCTCCAATGCACGTCCTCTTCTAAAGCCGGGACCAATCTTTCACCATATATAGCGCCTGTGGAAGAAAACACAAATCTATCCACTCGATTGTTCAAGAAGAAAGGGATCAATCCCAAAGCATTGACTTCCATGAACTTATCACCGGCTTTGGAAGAGCCGGCAATAGCCGACATAGCCCCTAGATGAAATACCAAGTCAAATTCATGATTTTTTAGATCGCTGTAATTCTGTCCGTTTTTCACATCACATACTGAAATCAGTGCATTAGGAAATTCTTTGGCAACCACTGGTACGAGATGTGCACCGATATACCCGGATGATCCTGTAATTAAGATGCTCTTCATTGCTTTTTGCCTCGATTGCGGTTTACAAACATCACTGCGTTTAACAACTCTGTTTTACAATCGCATTCATACCCGAGTTCCTGTAACGTGCGTATATCACGCTCAAGATGGCCGGTTGTGAATCCCGGACCTGGATTCAAATATGCGAACGGCCCGATTCGTTTATCGCCTTTCATGATTCTTGCGACTTCCTTGATATCTGCACCTGTGCCTTTGCATAGATCCGACATTTCATTGATGAAACTAATGGATGTAGCCAAATAGGCATTGCAGGCGTGCTTGGCCGTCTCCGCAGATTGTACATCCGTATGCATTATAGGTCGCCCCAATGGTTTATACAATTCGGCGACTCTTAAGGCAGTTACAAGATTTTCAGAACCGATAACAATGCGATCCGCGTTCTGAAAAGTTTCTACGGCCGCCCCTACACGCAGAAATTCAGGAATGTACACGAAATCACATCTAAATGATTTTTCTTGACGTATAATGTGCGCGAGTTGTTCTGATCTACCGACCGGAACTTGTGAAGTCACGCAAAGGGTTATGTCACCAGATCTAAGTTGGCCTATCTCTATTGCTGCATCAAATACTGGTTCAAGATTTATTCTATAATCTGAATCAAATGGCAAATCTATTGACAAAAATATAAATTCTTTTCCTTGGATTGCTTCAGCATAATCAGATGTGAATTCTAAACGTTTCGCATTTAGATTTTCTTCTAGCAGTTCGTCCAAACCGGGCTCTTCAACAGGAGACCATCCGTTACACAATGGCGTGATAATAGAATTGTCCGAATCAACGGCAGTGACCCGATGACCCATTTGTGAAAA
>JAPCJV010000060.1 GCA_027886785.1 Nitrososphaerota archaeon
TGAAGTCGCGGACTTTGTGGATTGCATCCAGAATGCAAGGACGCCTAGATCCAACGCCAAGGACGGAAGGGCGGCGGTGGAGATTGGGATCGCCTCCGCAAAGTCTGTCAGGGAATCGGCCGTAGTTTCGCTTCCGCTGCGTTAGAATCCCCACAGCTGTTTTGCGTACTTGGGAAAATCCCGCGAACGACTAATATAGTTTCGAGAAGCTCCGGTAGCGAGATTTGCGGGACATGCGTGTCGCGGGCATCCAAATGCGCTGCGAATTAGGACAGAAAGAGATCAACCTCAAGAACATTGAACGGTGGGCGAAAAAGGCGAAGGATGCGCATGCTGAACTGGTTTGCTTTCCTGAGATGAGCGTAACTGGTTTTTACGCCGCGGGAGTGGACTCGAAACTTTCTGGGGATCAAATCTATCATGAGGTGCATAAAATAGCAGAACCGGTACCCGACGGACCTTCTACAAAATCCATCGGGGATCTTTCAGAAGAGCTGGGCATCTATATTTCCGCCGGCATCTTTGAATTCGAGAATCACATCGTATACAACTCCTATTTTATTTGCGGCCCTGATGGATTCGTGGGCAAATACAGGAAAACGCACATGCCTGCGGTGGAGTATCCCTTTTGCAAATTCGGATCCGAGTTCCCTGTGTTTAATGTGAGTGGCTGCACAGTGGGCATCGCGACTTGTTTTGATAACACAATGCCGGAAGTGGCGAGAATCCTTGCCCTAAAGGGGGCCGAGATCCTTCTCATGCCGCACGCGTGGTCCAACGAAGACGTCTTCGGACCTGCGACCTCTGGAAAACAAGAAGATCGACGGAAGGAGGTGCTCACGTTCATCCCCAGCAGGGCGTACGACAACAAAGCCTACGTAGTTTTCATAGACCAGGTGGGGAGAGTGTCCGATCAATATTCTTATCCAGGATTCAGCGCGTTGTTCGATCCGAAAGGGCAGATTCTCGCAGAGGCGGGTGCTACCGAGGAGATGATAGTTGCGGACTTTCCTAGAGAGCTCTTGGAAGTCGAGCGCGGGCGGCCGGATTCTGGACTGAGATCCAGACGCCCCGAAATCTATTC
This sequence comes from Nitrososphaerota archaeon, assembly GCA_027886785.1. The sequence continues at coordinate 1,085 of JAPCJV010000060.1, forward strand.
GGAATTACTCAGAAGCGCCTAACCAAATTTAGGCGATCCCAGGTACTGCCAAAACGTTCCTAGCTACCCACGAACTGGACAGTGTTGAAAACTGTGTAACTCTGTCCTGTATAGTCCGGATCCACCAGAAGGCTCTTAACGACTGCCTTGTTCCACGCAACTGACCCGCCACCGAAGAGCAGCTTAACCGTGCCGAGGTAAATGTACGGAGCATCGTGATAAATCTGGGCCTGCGCGATCGTACACAAACTCTTCAAGGTCGCGTTGCTTGCTCCGTTGGTCCAAGCGTTAACACAAGGTTGTACATTGGGACTGGAATAGAGCGCGTAGTTTCCGGCAAAAGATTGGTTATTGACAGCCAGTAACCATCCATCTGCTGGCGTGGGCTCATCCGGAGCCCAAGTCAGACTGCCGTACCACGTTAGTTGCGAAATGGTCTGGTTTGCCGCAAGGTTCTGAGCATAGCTACCTCCGGCGATCTGAGGCACGCCGAAATTAGACGCCGGAGTGACCTCCACATTGGCGGTGATCCCGATTGCGGAAAGGTCTCCCTGCACCACCTGCGCGGCGCTCAGACAGGCGGCGCAACCGGCTTCAATGCGAAACTCTAGCGGGGGAAAGTTTGCCGTGTTTATGCTCGCGTTCTTCAGGATCTGCTGCGCCAGACTTACATTATACTGGTAGGGTGGAAGATTACCCAGATCGTAATACTGAGCCTGCAACGGATATTCTGGACCGACAAAGGGTGCCAGCTGGCCAAAGAAGGCTTTTGCAGCGACATCTTGATAATTGACTGCATGTACGATTGCTTGACGGACAGCCGTAATGTTTGTCGGGTACCTGTGGGTATTCATGGAAATTCCAACGAACACCATAGAATTGTTAGGCAAGACGAAATACGAGTATTTATCCGGATTTGCGATGATCAGCGGCCAGTCCTGTGTCTGGATCCCAGAAACCTGCGCCGTGCCTGAGGAAAGATCCACGTATCTGCTGATGTCGTCCACCTTGGCTTGCACGAGGACATTCTTCACGTGCCCCGGATCAATGTACGGGTTTGCCTGAATCTGAGCAGCGGTAAGATTCCTCCCCCAATATGATGGATTCTGCGTAAATTGAACGGAAGATTGCTCAACCACATTTGTGACCATGTAAGGACCAGTGCCGGGCATGGGATGAGTATTGAAGTACGTGTTGAGCGTAACCGGCGTACCAAACCCTCCGTTCTTCAGGAGCCATTGAGTATCGTAAAGCAGACCGGTGTAGACTAGGAAAACACTCGGGTACCAGTTCTCTGCGGCCTTAAAGTGGAACACTATTTGATTTGGTCCTGTTACGTAGATCGGCCATGAACTGTTACTCATAATGCTCAACAACTGGGAGTTGGGATTGACGAGCCCACTCTGGTTCATCAAAGCGATCGTTGCGGGACCAAAGTGCACTGGGGCCATGTTGAAAATGTTGTAAGAGATGTACCAGTTTGAACTGTTACCTGTTAGATAGTAAAAGCCGTACTCTTCTCCCCAGATCTGGTAGGCATTGAATGGGTCACCATTCGAGAAAGTAACACCTTGTTTTAGGTTGAAGGTGTATGAAGCTCCATCAGGGGACACGGTCCAGTTCTGTGCCAGGACCGGAAGAATTTGCTGTACTCCCTGACCGTACAACGCAGACCCATTAAAGGTCACCAGAGGCTGGTACACCGTGTATGCGAGCCAGTTAGGATAAGGCACTCCGTTAATGGAATTGAGCTGGTTCAGCTCACCAGCGGGCCAGGAGAAATCATCAATCGTCAAAAGGGAAGGAGCTCCACCACCGCTAGAACTGGAGGATGTGGAACTGGAGCTTTGAGAAAAGGAGGAAGAAGAACTCGATTGCGAGGACGATGAAGACGAAATGATCGAAGATAGAGACGATGTCGAAGATATGGTTGAGGAAGGCGATGACGCGGAAGATGAAGTGGCGGAAGAAGCGGATGAAGTAGAAGACGATGAATTGGTATTAGTTGTTGTCCCACCTGAAAGTGACAGCGCGGCGGCCGCTGCGGCGATGACAATAACCACTATTACAATAACTACGACGATGATCCGAGAGATCGCTGTAACTTTTCGAAAACGCAACTTTTCACTCAAAACCGAGTCTAAATGTAGCCGACGAGAAAACCCCTCTTATATCATTTAGTACATCCATGCAAATTATGCGGATGGCATTTTTTTGTCCCCAAGCTCCTAAGAAAGTGCAGCTAGTCTCTCTTCCATAGGAATATAACCCAACTTTTGGGCAGGAGTAACAGCGAAACCCGTGAAAATGGGCTTATTCTCGATAATGTACGATGATCGGCCGCTCGAAGAGGTTCTCGCCCATATCTCCTCCATGGGCTACGAGGCGATCGAGCTTGCCACTTGGAGAGGAACAAGACACCTTGACCTTGACAACGTACTTAACGGCGAGGCGCAGGAGCTGAAGAATCTTGTCTCCAAATACGGCATCACCATTTCAGCTTTGAACAACTCCTTGGATAGCCAGCTAGTCCTCGGACCCTATGACGAATCCACCGACCCGATCTACAAGGGGAGCGCCGCGGAGAAGGAAAAATTCGGGATAGCTCAGGTCAAGAAAACCGTGGATGCCGCGCGACTCCTGGACGTTCCCGTCGTGAACGGCTTTATCGGGTGTCCCAACTGGGGGGCGTGGTATCCTTTTCCTCCGCTTAACGCCAAAATCTTTGAGAGTTTCTTTTCTACCTTTGCGGCAAAATGGAACCCGATCCTGGATTATTTTCAAGACAGTGGAATCAAGTTTGCCCATGAACCGCATCCGCAAGAACTCGTTTACAATATCGAAACCGCGTCCGAGGCCCTAAAAGCAATCAACGGAAGGAAAGAATTCGGGTTCAACTTTGATCCCAGCCACATTCTTTGGCAGTCGATCGATCCCGTACTTTTCATCAAACAATTCGGCGATCGCATTTTCCACTTTCATCTCAAAGACGCAGAACTCGTAGAAGAGAACCTTCGTTACTCTGGGGCGACGCCGCACGGTTCTCCGTTCCGGTCAGACCGAGGGTTCCGGTTCAGGGTGCCTGGTTGGGGGCAGATTCCGTGGAAGCGAATCATCACTGCACTTTCCGAAGTAGGTTACGACTATGTACTGAGCTACGAACACGAGGATCCGGTTATGAGCCAGGATGACGGCGCAGAGAAAGCGATAGCGTTCATCAAGCCGTTGCTCATCAAAAAGAAGCTTGAGAAAATCTGGTACCAAGTGTGACTTTCGGTAGGAATAACGTTTTTCGTAGAATAGCTTGGTGATTCTGGTTTGGGAACATCCGATCTAAAGTTCGGTTTCATTATCCCGCAGGGTGTGCTCCATGACTTGGAGAATACAACTCCGGATAAACAGTTTCAATCGATCAAAGAAATTGTAAGAGAGGGAGAAGCTCTCGGATTCGATTCCGGTTGGCTGGTCGATCACTTAGAAACCATTCCTCTTTCGCATGGGTCTTGTTTTGAGGGCTGGACTCTCATCGCCTCGCTATTCTCCGAAGTCCAAAAGGAGACTGGGACACATGGTAACGTGTAATCTCTTCCGTACCCCATCATACCTTGCCAAGATTTCCTCCACCATTGATGTAATGTCTAACGGACGTCTGGAATTTGGAATCGGCGCCGGGTGGCATGAGGAGGAGTGTACGGGATTCGGCATTCCCTTCCCGAGTGCAAGAGAGAGGATCGATCGATTGGGGGAAGCTTTGCAGGTCATTGAAAAAATGTGGAGTGAGGAAACGACGAACTTTAGTGGAAGGTATTATCAGCTCGATGGAGCCGTCAATTATCCAAAGCCGCTGCAAAAACCGCATCCACCCGTATGGATTGGAGGGAATGGAAAAAGACTCTTGAAGCTGGTTGCGGCGCACGCGGACCGATGGAATCCAAACTGTCCTATAGCAGTTTTTCCCGAAAAACTTCAGCTTTTCCGAGAAGCTTGCGAGACTGTCGGCAGAGATTTCGGCAGCATCGAAAAGACCTACGCCCTAAATACTCTCGTGGGAGACGACGTCAAAACGGGAACGTTGCTTAGGAAAATCGAGGAGGAACATCTGCTCTTCGACTTTGAAGCTGGCATGGTAGGAACTCCCGAGGTCTGTGTGAAAACCCTGCAGAATCTGCGTGACATGGGGGTAACCTACTTTATTTTCATCTTACCAAACGTGAGCGAGGTAGAGCCGTTAAGAATCCTTGCAAAGGAAGTCATCCCGAGGGTTTTGTGACATAGAGACCGCATCTTTCCCACTCCAGGCCTAGCTCCAGAAATTCTTGCTTTGGATTCCCTTATTATGAGAAAATAGACGCACCTGCCCTCTGACTCCCGTTCATGTCACCGATCAAAGTAGGTCTAGTAGGCGGTGGGGCGATTGCCCGCGCCCACGCAATCGGATTCAAGAACGTTCCCATATTTTTTGGAGAGGAGCCGGGCTTCGAGCTTTACAAACTAGCTGAAGCAAATGATTCTCTTGCACAAGCAGCGGCGAAAAAATACGGTTTTAGCAAGTGGACTTCCGACTGGAGGACGGTAACGAATGATCCAAACGTTGCTTTGGTGGACGTCGCGACCCCTACCTTTCTTCACAAGGATCCCGCAATTGAAGCGCTCGAACACGGCAAAAGCGTGATCTGTGAAAAACCACTTTCCTCCAATGTAGCTGATGCCAGAGAGATGTACGACACCGCAAAAAGGAACGGAAGCATCACGATGGTCGGATTCAACTATAGAAGGATCCCGCTCATCAGTTTCTCGAGGGACATGATCCGGAGCGGCCGCTTGGGCAAGATTTTCCAGATCAGGACCCACTTCCTCCAAGATTGGGCGATGCAAAATTTTCCACTGACCTGGAGATTCAGCTCTCAGAAAGCCGGAGCTGGAGCTCTCGCAGATCTCGGATCTCACGCCATCGACCTGATCAGGTACCTTGTGGGCGAACCAATCGAGGTGTGCGCGCAAACCTTAACGTTCATCGAAAGCCGGCCCCTGCCGGACGAAAAAGACCTCCAAGGTAAATCTGACGTGGACGATACAACTTTCGTGCTGCTTCGTCTAGGGGGAGGCATCGCGGCGCAAGTAGATTCTTCATGGGTTGCCTCTGGCAGAAAATTGCAGATGGGCTTTGAAGTGAATGGAAGCGAAGGCTCCATCTCTTTTGACATGGAGCGGCCGAACGAGCTTCAGTACTACTCATCACGTGATTCCGAAACCGAGCAGGGATTCAAGACCATCTATGGCGGTCAACATCACCCGTACGGAAACGCACTCGTGTTCGGCGTTCCCTCAATTGGAATGGGGTATCTCGATTCCCTGACAAATCAGATGCGCGATCTAATGGTAGGCGTCACAAAGAGTGAGCAAGTGGAGCCATCTTTCTATGATGGATGGCGGGTCAATCAGATTATGGACGCGATTTTGAAATCAGCTTTGACTAAAAGATGGGTAAGCGTGGAGTAGTGCCCGCTTTTTGGGTTCAACAAGCGAAGAAAGCATCTCCAAACTGATAAATAAAAAACTCTGGCCGTTGTGGCCAAGGAAATGCAATCCGAGCAGACTTTCACAAGATCGAAGGAACTATTGACCAGAGCGCGGGAGATCATCCCGACCGGAACAAACAGCGGCGCTAGGTCCGGAATAGTAAACGGAAATTATGAAGGGTTTCCGCTAACACTTCCCTCGTTCATCGCGAAGGGGCACGGTCCGTACATTTACGACGTCGATGGAAACAAGTTTACGGATTACCATCTAGGGTTCGGTGCCATACTGCTGGGACATGGACACCCGAGTGTGAGCAGGGCGGTCAAGGATCAGGTCGATAACGGAACCTCGTTTGCCTTGAACACTGAGGGTGAGATAAAGCTCGCGGAGAAATTCCTGAAACACGTACCCTGCGCGGAGCAGGTTGCCCTAACAAACTCAGGATCAGAAGCCTGTTCACTAACTGTTAGACTCGCGAGGGCGTACACTGGTAAGCAGAAGATCGTAAAGTTCGAGGGGCATTACCACGGATGGCATGATTGGAACATGGTTGGAACCACGGTAACGATGATGGGAACACCGGCAAGAGGGTTCGGACACAAGGCCATCAGTGCTCAGGGTGTCGCGGAAAGCGTTTACAACGACATCATCGTACTGCCGTGGAATGATCGTGAAGTTCTCGAAAGAACTATTCAGAGACAGGCAAACGAAATAGCAGGAGTGATTATGGAAGGCTACCAGTCTAACTGGGGTGAAATCGCACCTGAGAACGGGTACCTGGAGTTTGTCAGAAAAATAACCCGGGAAAACGAAATCACTTTTGTGATGGATGAAATTATCAACGGATTCCGCCTCGGTTTGGGCGGTGCTCAAGTGTTTACCGGAGTTGTTCCCGATCTAGCTCCCTTTTCGAAGGCGATGGCGAACGGTCTTCCAATTGCAGCTGTTGCCGGCACGAAAAAAGTCCTTGAACCACTTGCAAGTGAGCATACTTACATGGCGGGAACTTTCAATGGCAATCCCATTTGCACGGCCGCGTCGCTGGCGACGTTTGAGGAGCTCGAAACTCAAGGTCACAACAAGCTCTACGAAAACGGGAAGGCCATTATGGCCGCAATAACTGACGCCTTTACGGATAATCACATTCCGGGAGTCGTTCAAGGTCCGGGACCAATGTGGTCGATATTCTTCACGGACCTAGAAAAAATCACACTGACGCGGCAGGTATATTCCATACCGGTACTACCGCACATCCGGAGATCGGCAATATTCTTTCAGGGGCTCGCAAAACGCGGGATCTTCTTCTGTCCCGCTCGCTTTGGGCGCATGTATCTTTCAACTACGCATACAGAAGAAGACGTGCGGCATATGATCGAAGCCTGTCAAGAGTCACTTCAAGAAGTTCGCCGCAACGAAGTTCCGGTTTAGGATTTCCGGATTCTAACAAAATAGCCTAAGTTGGTTTTTGGCGGAAACACCCGCTCTTCAATTTAGGGCAACCTTGGGCGAATCCTCAAACACGTTGTGATTTTCGTAATGAAATTGCTACAACATTTCCATAAGTAAATCTTTGATAAGTCGATTTCGAGTTTTGGATCTAAAAAAATGCCCACAAAAGAAATCGGAGTCGGGCTGATCGGTTATGTAATCGGGAAGGTACACACCCATGCATGGCTAAATCTTACCCAATTTTACTCAAATTCTCTTAGTGTATCTCCGAAACTTGTCGCGGTCTGTGGACGAAATGAAACCAATCTGAAGGGATTCGCCTCGCACTATCATTTCCACAAGACCTACGCTGACTGGAGAGATCTCGTAAAGGATCCTACAGTCGAGGTGCTCGATAATTGTTCCCCTCCGAATCTTCATTCCGAACCATGCGTTGTGGCTGCAGAAGCTGGCAA
>JAPCJV010000061.1 GCA_027886785.1 Nitrososphaerota archaeon
GAAATGTGACCGTGGCGTTGGGATCAGTCCCTCAGGGGCAAGGACATGAAACTATAGCTACCAGCTTGGTTTCTGAAATCCTCGGAGTCTCCCCGAATAATGTCACAGTGTTCACTGGGTTTGATTCAACGAGAAATATTGGCACTCCCACTTCTGGAACTTACTCCAGCCGCTTTGCTCCGATTTGCTCGAACGCAATTGTGCTCGCTGCTAGAGAAATCAGATCCAAACTCTTGAGAATCGCGTCAAAAATCCTAAACGCAAAGCCCGATGAGCTGAAAATAGACAACGGGCAAATCTGTAAGGTTTCCAACAGCTCGGTCGCGGTTTCGTTAAAGGATCTCGCTGGTTTTGTCTACTCAGGAATGTTAGACAGGAACCCTGTTGAGGAGAGGTCTCTGGACAGTACGGTTACCTACAGCTATCCATTTGGAAGAAATAACGAAGAGGCGATGCGCAATCTCGCTTCAAGTTATGCCTATCAGGCTCATGCCGTTGTGGTAGAGGTTGACCTTGAAACTGGCAAAGTCAAGCTGTTGCGATATGCTGTGGTGGATGACTCAGGTAGATCCCTAAACAAGATGATTGTCGAGGGACAGGTCCACGGCGGAACCTATAACGGAATCGCAGCTGCCTTATTCGAAAAATTTGTGTATGACGATGAAGGACAATTGATCTCCTCCACTTTCAACGATTACCTCGCGCCCACAGCTTTAGACATTCCCGCTCTGAAGGTCGAGTTACTGGAGACTCCGTCTCCTTTCACACCGACTGGAGCAAAGGGAGTTGGGGAGAGTGGTGCTCTAGGACCACAGCCAGCGATAATCAATGCGATTGAAGATTCGTTACGGCCGTACGGGATAAAGATACTTGAATCGCATGTGACCCCAGAAATGATAGTAAATCTGATACATCACGTAGCCGCTCCTGAAGCTTTTTTATCATGACTGGGTCAGTTCAATCAAAGTAAAATCTGGATTTTCTGGGACGTATAGCTCGACAATAAGCAGGTCTAAATCCCCACCGTTGGCGATTGAATGTGGTTCATTTTTTTCCAGAAAAATAGCTGAATGCTTTGAAAGATCGTAATTTGTGCCATTCACCATAAATCTTGCCTTGCCTTCGAGTACTACGTATACTGAGTCGGATTTTTTGTGTAAGTGGTACCGTCCAGATTCACTCCCTGCCCTAAGTCGGTTAATGTTAAGTTCTAAACCGAGTCGCTTTTCATGAAAAAGCTCATGCTTAGTTCCTCTGCTGTCTATGGGGGATGATGGCGCGTGCTCTAAATCTAATATTTGCAAGATCCAATAACTCCGAAGAAAAAATCATCTACTGATGGATAAAATAATTGTTGTTTTGGCAAATCGGATCTCATTAAACACATATATCGCGGAGTCGAAACTCCAAATTTATGGTTTCATCGAATCTTCCAAAAGATATCGTCGATTACTGCGTTCAACAATATGGTAGTGTTCCGGAAGAATATGAATTGTTAGGCAAGTACAATCCAGACGCTTTGCGGGGATTCATTACTGAAAGGGAATCAACCACAAGGGAACCACCTGAGGGCGCCCTTGATATGAAAACAAAGGAACTCATAATAACTGCAATCGAAATTGCCGTTGGGAAACCTGCAATCTTGCACGCAAGAAGAGCTGTAGAGCTTGGAGCCACAGTTCAAGAAGTTGCCGAAGTAGTTTCAATCAATCTCTGGCACAGGGGGATGAGTTCTTATGTTCTTTCGGGAAAGTATGCCCTAAAAGCAGCGGAGGAACAGGCGACGTCCGGGAAGAAAGTAGTGTACTCTGAACACCTGGAAAAGGTTTAGCTCATGTAAGGGGATCAACATGCTCAAAACCTTGTATTCCTCCATTTCTTTTCATAGTATTCCCACCACTCGGGGTGATCGGCCAACTTCATTTTGTTTCCGAAATCACTAATCGCACCTTTTTCGAAAGGGATCAAATTTCCCAATTGCTTTGCTAAGATTTGATTCCGTGCAGTGTTTTCGAGAAAGATCGCTAACAGACAAGCTTCCTCCAGACTCTTACCCGCAGTTACAATTCCATGGCCCTTGTGTATTACAACGGAATATTTTCCTAGTTTTTCAACTAGCTCGTTTGCAATTTCCTCGTTATCGATAAGGCGCGGACCTCTTTCTAACACCCGCACGCGGCCATAGAAGAACGAACTCTTAATCGAAATCGGAATGATCGACTGGTCCGTGCTTGCAAGAGCGGTAGCAGCTGGCGGATGCATGTGCACAATACTGTTGATTTCCTGCCGGGCTTTGTAAATGCCCGTATGAATGACGACTTCGTCGACCGGCTCGAGATTTCCTGCCACGACTGAACCATTCAAATCGACTTGGATCACGTCTTTAGGGGTAAGATCGAATAATCCGCGGAATTTATGATGTAGATGGCCAGGCATCAGAAATCTATTCGCAGCTATCCTTATGCTGATGTGGCCAGCGAATTCAAATCCTAATTCCTCCCGCATTCCCTCGAAGTACATAATCTTGCAAGCTAGGGCAATTCTGCTCTTAATTTTCTCAATCTGTTTAGGGTTCGAGGGAAATCATTCCTTTCAGTTTTCAATATCGGTTTCTTGATTCTCATTCCTCATTTCAAGAATGGGAACATCGAAAATTTAGATTGTAACCTTCCGCCGACATTGCTAAAATCAGTTAAATGAAGGCATGACTTCCTTCGCAAAAAGTGTTATCATCTCCATAACATCGTCAATTGTTCTATTGATCTGCCTTATGTCAAAGAATTTGACGCCCTCAGCTGCGAATTCTTCGATTTTCTTTATGACTTGATCGGGAGAACCCACAAACGCGCCGTTCAAGGATCCCGCCATCAACACATCTCGCACTGTTCTTTCGGGATTATTTCGATCGGGGGCATCGAACTCCTTTCCACTGAAGAAGCTTTCAATCGTGTAGCGTGATCTTTTTTTGGCTTCATCACCATCTTTCATCATGCACATGAACGTTTGCGTGCCCACCTCTAAGGACATGAGATCCTTTCCCCGACTCCTAAGATATTCTCGCAGTTTAGGCAGTCCCGTCCTGTAAGTTTCGGGAGAGCCCGACGGTAGAAAACCATCACCAAAATTCGCGACCCTTTCAAACGCCTTGTCATTGAAGTATCCACCTATCCAGATCGGAATCTTTCCCGACGGCTTTGGATAGAATTCTGACAGCGGAAATTTGATGAATTCGCCGTCGAACGTAACCTGCTTGTCTGAAGAGAAGATCAATTTCAATACTTGGAGATACTCATTCAGCATCTTCCCTCGTTTCTTATACTCCAAATTCATGGCATTGAAATCTGATTCAATGTTTCCCATGCACACGCAGCAGACGTACCTCCCCCCGGATAACTCGTAAAGCGTTGAAATTTGCTTTGCAAACAAAACCGGATATCTCCAGGGAAGAACTGCCGAACACGGAATCAGCCGCACGTGATGTGTCTTGCCCGCCAGTACTGACAGGGTCGCAATTGATTCGTAAAAATTTGTTACTGGAAGGCCTTGCTTGTCGCGCTCATCCACCATTTCTGCTACCCCACCGGCATTGTGGTACCTTTCATTGTAACTATGGGACACGTGGTCGTGAGTAGTTATCGCATCATAACCCAGCTCGTCCGCCATCTGACCAATTTTGAGAATGTTGACCGATGAAGCGAGTGGTCCAGAAACCGGAAGTCGCACACCGAATTTCGTTTTCACGTTAAAACAAACTTCCCAAACGAACGACTAAAGAATCTTGCCCAAAAAAACTCTCAGCTATTCAAGACCTCCGGAAAACGCATGATTCTTTTTATACCATTTTCTCGGCAACCGGCTTCTCATGGATCAAGACGTTAAAGCAATCATTGAGAAAAATTTTGACAAGAAAGAGATCAAGGACACTGTCATTAAAATTGCACAGACGCCTGCGCCGCAAACTGAGCTTTACGAGCGGGAGCCGCTAGTTCTTGATGCTGTCCTGAATTTGTATCGCCCAATGTTTGAGGAAGCAGGTTGTGATACATGGATTGACGATTACGGAAATCTGATTGCCACTCAGGGTGAGGGGACCTCGGGCAAGAGCGTCATCCTCTTGGGATTTGCCATGCACTGGACAGTGGGTACGATGAAAAATCCTTGGTCTGGAGCAGTCCTCGATGGTGCAAAATTTGGTGTTGAGGGTGAAGTAGTCTGGGGACGCGGAGGATCCGAGTACACAGGGAGTAACACTGCCATCATAAACTGCGCAAGAATCGTGCATAAATCTGGAATAAGAATTCGCGGACAAATAATTTACATTATTTCATCGGCTGGCCACACCTCAAGCTCAGATCCAGTTTATCATTTGTTACTAAATGATCAGCTAAAGGGGGATCTCTGTATCATGCCCGGAAGGCCGATCATTAACTTAGGCAATACTGGAAGATTAGATCTCAAGGTTTTGGTATATGGGAAATCTGTACATAGCGGTGGAGAATTATCCTCTGGCATAAATGCAATTGAAGGGGGTCTCATCGCCGTAGATCGGCTGAAAAAGATCATGCCCTTTCCTCCGAGTGGCAAAAAAGATCCAGATATGGGACAGGGAAGGTTGTCGATCATTGGGCTGGCTAGCTATCCTCCATCCCCGGGTTTTAATAAGGGACTAGGAAGTGGCGGCCACACATTGCAGAATTTGATGAGAATATTGTTGGATAGAAGACTTGTTCCTGATGAAGATGTTCAAGCCGCTATTGATGAAATTAAGCATGCAATAGGGGATCTATCTCCATGGAGAGTCACGTATGAAAGGGGCGCATTCCAGCTCCCTGTGAAACACTCGAAGGACTCAAAAATAATTCGAACCGTTTCAGAAGCCTACTCGAAAATGCTGGAGCAAGAAGTAAAATACACGTATGTCAATGAGACAATTGATGCAGGATACATGACTCAGGCGGGCATTCCCGCCGTGATGTACGGAACTTTCGACATGCGATTCGCGCATGGAGACACGGACATTTGCCAGCTCAATCACGTTTATGACGTGTCGAAAGTCTATGCATATTGGGCGATTGAGAACACCAGATAGACCAAGTCCAAAACAGTATTTTCTCAGGCGGTATGGGCAATTTCACCTGCTACATTCTTGAGCATCAATTCTTTCACGCTCTCCTCTTGAGCTAAGCACCACATCAATTTGACCAAGGCCACCTCGGGAAGCATGTCGCGGACTGGAATGATGTTTGAAATTAAAAGGATCTTTTTGTCCATGGCATACGTCCCGAGTCTTTCTCCTCCGTAGAGGCATTGAGTGGTGAGCACTGCAGGTTTTCCAAAACTGCTTATGGCTGTTAGGAGTCCATCATCCACTCGAACATGACCTATCCCGGTACCTTCGATGACTGCTCCTTCATAACCAGTTAGGAAGTGAGTAACTTGTTTGTTTGTTAGGGCAGGATGTGTCTTGATCAAGCACACATTTGCATTGAGGGAGCTGCGCACTTTCAACCTTCTGTCATTGGATCGTTTGACCCGCCAATCTTCCAGCTTGATCTCATCGCAAGAACTATGACCAAGCGGATCAAAATTCACACTCGCAAATGCTTGCTTATCATAAGAGTGAATTTTCTTCGCGCGAGTTCCCCTTATGATGATTTTGTGATCCTCACTCATATCCGCGGAAAACAGGACGCAAACCTCAGCTAGATCGGCAAAGGCAGCTACTCTTATTGCTGCTTTCAAGTTACCAATGCCATCAGTTCCCTGATCTCCCATTGGTATCATAGACCCGGTCAGCACCACAGGGATACGGAGTCCACTGATCATGAAACTTAGGGCAGCGGCAGTGTACTGCATAGTATCTGTTCCATGAAGTATAACGATTCCATCCGCATTGGATCGAATGGAACTTTCTACAGCACTTGCTATTTTTATCCAATCTCCATCGACCATGTTCGCGCTACCTTTGCTAAGAACTTCCTTCACTTCGTACTCGACCCCCTCTACATTTACTTCGGGAAAGATTTCCTCAACGGACGCAACGTCTGCGTTTCCGGATGAATCAGGTCCTGATCGTGACATGATCGTCCCACCTGTTGTAAGAATATGTACTTGTCTGGAAGTTGTCAAGTTTCAGAGCCTACCAATTGAGCAAGAGTTCATTATCGTTTATTAGATTCTCTCGTCAGATTGCAATTTGAATGACCGACGTTGATGTTATCGTGGTCGGAGGAGGCAATGCAGGTTTATGTGCCGCCCTTGAAGCTCGAGAACATCGCAGTAAAGTACTTATGATCGAGAGGGCTCCCCCCGAATTTAGAGGAGGCAACTCGAAATATACCCGGGATATAAGATGCGCTCACGAAAACGCTGATGACTTTTCTAGCGGCTCGTACAGGGAAGACGAATTTGTGGAGGATCTTCTCAAAGTCACAGAAGGGAAGACCAACGAAGAGCTTGCAAAACTGGTAATTCATGCATCATCCTCCATTCCCGCTTGGATGGAAAGGCAGGGAGTAAAATGGCAGAAACCGTTGAGTGGAACGCTTCACCTGCCGCGAACCAATAGATTTTTTCTCGGCGGGGGAAAGGCTCTGATTAATACCTACTACGGACTCGCTGAGAAATTAGGCGTTCAGATATTATACGACTCTACCGTTGAAAATATTCTAATTAAGAATGGAGTGTTTGAGAGTGTGGTCGTTGCGACTGGAGAGCAGAAAAAAACTCTAACGGGGAAGTCCATAGTGATCGCCGCTGGCGGATTTGAGGCGAACATTGAATGGCTGAAGGAATATTGGGGCGCCGCGGCAGACAACTTCGTGATTAGAGGTTCGCGATATAACGACGGGAAACTCTTGAAAGCACTCATGGTTTGTGGAGCAAGAATAACGGGAGACCCTCGCGGAGTACACGCAATAGCTGTCGATGCTAGGTCCCCAAGATTCGACGGTGGGATCGTAACCAGGGTGGACTCCATACCATTTGGAATAGTCGTCAACAAATGGGGTGAGCGGTTCTTCGATGAAGGCGAGGATTTGTGGCCGAAAAGATATGCGATATGGGGAAAGCTAATTGCAGAGCAACCTGAGCAAATGGCCTACTCCATCATTGACAGCAAGGTCGTTGGAAAATTTCTTCCCCCGCTTTTCGAGGCGATCAGATCTGACACAATTTCTGGTCTAGCGAAACTTTTGGATGTGGATCAGAATAAGTTCCTTGAAACACTCGAGACTTTCAATACGCATCTTTCTAAAGGTTCAAGCTTCGACCCCAGCATTTTGGACAGTTGCAGAACAGAGGGCATAGATCCTCCAAAAACTCACTGGGCATTGCCATTAGATACCCCCCCATACCTCGCGTATCCGTTGAGACCTGGATTGACATTTACTTACATGGGGGTAGCCGTGAATTCAAACGCAAACGTGTTGGGTACAGATGGCGAAGCTTACCGAAACGTTTTCGCAGCTGGGGAAATAATGGCCGGAAACATTCTCACAAAGGGGTATCTAGCTGGTTTCGGGTTAACAATTGGAACCGCTTTCGGACGGATCGCTGGGAAAAGCGCGAGTGAAACAGTTGCCTGATATTTTTGACGAAGCTGCTAGATTGTTCAATATCTGCAACGCTTGCAGATATTGTGAGGGCTTTTGTTCAGTCTTCCCAGCAATGGAATTGAAAACCTCCTTCGATAAACGGGAGGTGTCCTATCTTGCTAACTTGTGCCACGATTGTAGGGATTGTTTCTATGCCTGTCCCTATTCTCCACCTCACTCCTTTAACGTCAACATTCCGTTGGTATTAAGCGAGGTAAGATTCAAAACTTACGAGGAACATACCCGCCCGAAATTTCTCAAAGCTTTATTTGAAAAGCAAGAACGTTTCTCGAGCCTAACAGTAATCGTTTCTGTTCTCCTTTCATTCTCCATAGCAATCCTGATCACCGGCCAAGCGCTTATCGTAGCACATCTTGAACCGGGCTCCTTCTATGATATTTTCCCGTACACTTTGCTAATTGCGGGGGGTGCTGTTCTAGGGACTTACGTCTTGATAATTTTCGCAAAAGGTATCTTCGATTTTTCCGCCAGTATCCTCGGTTCTTTTGATGGCGTTTCAAATGCAAGGGCGATCTGGTCCGCCCTTGTTGAATCTCTGGCGCACAAATGGTTCAGAGGTGGCGGAGCCGGATGTACCCATCAAAGTTCCCCACCCTCGCACACACCCTCATACACATTTCTTATTCAGCATTCCCTAATTCTCTTCGGCTTTCTTGCGGCTCTTCTTTCCACCATTTCGGCAGGCGTGTATCAAGACATCTTTGGGATCTTGCCACCGTATCCGATAATCAGCGTCCCAGTGGTTCTGGGAGTTTTAGGCGGAGTTGGAATCATCATCGGCACCTCAACTATACTGTTTGAAAAAAGATCAACTGACAAAACTCCCTCTTTCAAGCCCATGACCAGGCTCGACTATTC
>JAPCJV010000062.1 GCA_027886785.1 Nitrososphaerota archaeon
GTTGTAAGCAGTTGTCCCTCATCATCATAACTGAATCCCTCCATCAAGGCGGCAGCTATTCCATGTGCCGCTCCACCGTGCACTTGTCCTTCTACGATCATGGGGTTGATGACTCTGCCCACGTCGTGGACTATTATGTACTTTAGGATCCTAATCACGCCGATCTCTGTATCGACCTCTACAATCGCAACATGAGCGCTGCTCGGATAAGTCACATAACCACGCGTGAGACCAGTCGGCGAGGCGCGGCTTCCTTTAGGTTGCTCTGAATATTTCCCTAGCGTTTGACCCGCACGGAACCCTCCTGCTATCGCGGTTTCTTCCAGATTCAAGCCTAGCGCCAAAACGTCAGGGTCACTATAGCTCATCTTCGCAATATTGGATAGGGTCACGAACCGTTCTGGGTCGTCAAGCAAAATAGCTCTGCCATCGGATAGGGCAATCCTGTCTGCCGGCGCTGCTAGAACGTGTCCTGCAATTTTACACACCTTCGTCTTAAGACGTCCTGCTCCCAAAAGTAGAGACTCCAATTCAGCTCCCGAGAATCTGTTGGAACGCGTCCCCGAGTAAAGCGTCCACGGGCTGTAATCCGAGTCGAAGGGAAGGACTTTCACATTATTTGGATTTACTCCCAATTCCTCCGCTAGTACCTGGCAAATGGCGGTTGCATGGGACGTGCCCATATCCGGCGAGCCCGATCTGACGATCAGGTTTCCCAGTGGATCTATTCTGATCGAGACGCCCTCCACATCTCTTTGGTTGCCCGACGCCCCATGCACGTACGCTGAGATTCCGATTCCAATGAATTTCCCGTCGTGCCACAAAGCTTGCTGCTTTTTCCTCCAGCTATCGTACTCGGCGAGGTGAAGCGCCTTTTTCAACATCTCCGGATAGTTTCCCGAATCATACACGTATCCTCCGGCATTCGTGTAAGGAAACTGATTAGGCTGGACAAAGTTTCTAAAGCGCACTTCTGCCGGGTCTATTTTCAGTTCCCCAGCAATCACGTCGATCATTTTTTCTACGATGTAGACTATTCCGGGTTTTCCAATACCGCGATTGGCTGCCGAGGGACAGGTGTTCGTCAAGATCGAGTAGGAATCGCATTGCGTGTTTCTAATGTCGTAACAGCCCGTCAAAAATCCATTATGGCGGGAAGCGTGCATTCCGGCAAAATTAGGCGAAGCCCCGTCGTTGTTCAAGTCTCTCAAACGAAGCGCAAGGATTCTCCCGTCTTTCTTGACAGCTGCCTCAATGTACGCAACGCAATTTGCACTCTGACCCGCGGCCAAAAGATGCTCCGTGCGCTGTTCGACATATTTCACTGGCTTTCCATCATTGACTTTCATCGCAAGGAGGCAGGTAATTAGAAGTGGTTTCAGGATCGCACTTTTTATCCCAAAGCCTCCGCCAATGTCCTGAATAATCAGGTGGATCTTGTTTGATGGAATCCCCAGCAGAGTAGAGAGAGTCGGTATGAGCATTCCCGGAAAATGCGCATTGCACCAAATGGTGATTTTTCCCGAGACCCGATTGTATTGTGCCGTTACAGCAGCAGTTTCCAAAGGGGTAGAGCTGTATCGATGGAGTGAGATTCGGTTCCTGATTATTCGGTCTGCTTCCACGTCAAAAGCATAGTCCGGATCTCCGTGTACATCATGAAAGTGGGATACCGAGTTCGTGCCGAAGGACTCGTATACTAAGGGAGCTTCCGGTGATAGAGCTTTTTCCACATCAACAATCGCGGGAAGGGGTTGGTAATCCACATCTATTTCCTCCAGCGCATCTTCAGCTATTTTCAAGTCCGTGGCCGCAATGGCCACAACCGGTTCGCCAACGTATCGCACCTTGCCAAATGCTAAACAGTACTCTTCAGATTCCGACTGAATTTGTGTGAATTCATGGGGCGGCAGGGGTTTGCTGGACGAGTGAGCGTCTTCCCCGGTAAGAGAGACCACCACCTCCCGCATTTCGAATGCTTTGCGTGTATCAATGTGCGAAATTTTTGCATGTGCGCGAGGGCTTCGCAAAATCGCAACATGGAGAACACCCTTCATCTTGAGATCGTCAACGAAGTTCGCAGAGCCCGCCAAGAGTCGTCGATCTTCGACCCTTTTCATCCGTGTGCCTAACCATTTCTTTTTTGTTTCGAACTCCAGCTCGCTGATGTCAAATTCACCCCATCTTGAAAACAATTTTTTGTAGTTTTGAGGACGAATGAAAGCCCAAACGCGGCCGTGTTGATTGCTTTCGCAGTTATAACAAGTTTGGGAACTAGCATCTACTCGTTTTTATTTACCAAAATGCAAGATGGTGCAGCAATGCAGCAGGTCGATCTTTCACCCTTTTTTCAGGCAAAGACCGTTGCCGTTATTGGCGCTTCTGAAAGTGGAGCTTCAGCTGCTGTCTTTAACAATCTAAAGTCAATGGGGTTTTCCCTTGACAATCTTTACCTTGTAAACCCAAAACGCGATAACGTCTTCGGGCATCTTTGTTACAATAATGTCTCGAGTTTGCCTATCTCTCCAGACGTTGCTTTCATAGCCACGCGATCACAGATCGCCATTTCATCTGTAAAGGAATGCGCTGATCGTGGAATTAGGGCAGGAATCATCTTCGCCGAAGGCTTCACGGAATCTGGCGAAGAAGGTCGAGCTCTTCAGCAGAAACTGAAGGAGACCGCTCTGGAAAATAACTTCCTGTTATGTGGTCCAAACTGCATGGGCTTGGTCGTTCCTAGTCGGCAACTAGGCCTCTGGGCACTAAATCTTCCCGGCCGCATGAGGCAAGGAAACATTGGGGCTGTTTTTCAAAGCAGCGGTATCCTGAACCTATTCTATGATTTGATCACCACTCGCGGATTGGGGTTTAGCGTAGCGGTGTCGGTCGGAAATGAAGCTACTCTGGAAACATCGGAGTACCTGAGGTATGTCGTGGCGGATCCAAATACGTCAATCGTAATCATGTATTTGGAAGGAGTAAGGAATCCAGCAGGTCTATCTGACGCGCTTGACCTGGCGAGATCTGCCAAGAAGCAGGTGGTAGCAATTAGGGCGGGCAAGTCCGAGCTCGCACGACAAAACATGGTAGCTCACACTGGGAAACTGGTTTCTTCAGGGTCTGCGCTGGATTCCTGGCTAAAGCAGAAGGGGGTTATTTTGGTGAACAATTATGATGAACTGCTCGAGACTGCAGTGCTTTTTTCTGCTCTGGGTACTCCCGAGGAAGAACTCAGCGATGCAATCGGACTCATCAGTAATTCGGGCGGAGACGTTACGTATCTCTCGGATCTGTCCGAGCGCTTGCACGTAAAACTAGCCGAGCTCTCCCCCACTGTGCGAGCCCAGCTGTCTCAAAAGTTGGAAAAACCTACGATGGTGGGCAATCCATTGGACATTTCTGACTACCACCCCAACTTTTACGATTGCTTAGACGCGTATCTGGGCGATCCTTCTTTTGATGTAGTGGGTTGTCGCTTGATCTTGCCCCACAAGCCCACTGATGCACTAAAATCGGAATACACAAGGGTGAGTACGTTTGCACGCAACCACGGAAAGACCATAGTTTTCCTTTCGAGAGCGTCAGAATTTTTCGACGCGGAGTGGTACGATTTTTTCAGTAAGAATGGAACCCCATTCTTGGAAGAATATGAGAAGGCCCTTAAGGCAATTTCGTCATACATCGGAGCTTCACACGAGAGAAAGGCAGTTGCAAAAGCCGGCGAGAGTCGTCATCCGCAAAGTACGATTATAGAAAAGGCGATTTCCCTGTCCCCCGAGGGAGTATTGCAGTACCAAACTATCCAAGGACTTGCAATCGCCTACGGAATTCCTACTCCCTCTTCTACTTTAGCAGAATCGCCGGAAATGGCGTCTCAGGCAGCCACCCGGATTGGATTTCCGGTGGCCCTCAAAGTTGTTTCGCGTCAGCTTATCCACAAGACTGAGGCAGGCGGCGTGGCTTTGGGCATCAAGACGACATCAGAAGTTGAAGAAACGTTTAGGCGAATTGTTGGTGAAGCAAAGAGATCCAATCCGGAAGCGATAATCGATGGCGTGCTCGTTCAGCAAATGGTTGAGGGAGGGGTTGCCGAGGCGCTCATCGGGACTTCCAGAGATCCGCAACTTGGTCCCATCGTCGTATTTGGATTGGGAGGAGTCTTTGTGGAAGTTCTGAAGGACATCGCTACAAGGGTCCCGCCGTTCGAATTAGCAGTCGCATACGGTATGATCGACGAGCTGAGGGGAAAAAAGATCCTACTCGGGTTCAGGGGCAAGCCGCGCGCTGATCTTGATGCTCTAGCCGCTACTATATGGAAAGTGTCCCAACTCGCACTGGATTTTAAGGACACAATCTCGGAGTTTGAGATAAATCCTCTTGTCGTTTTTCCGGAAGGAAAAGGGGTCTCGGCCATAGACATCCGAGCTGTTAGACCACAACGATAGCTGCCCTAAACATTTCTGGCAGACTACAAGGATTCGATGCCGGAGCGTCAACTCTGGCTTTTACTTGAGTAACGAGTTGAGCTCAGCCCGTTATCGATAAATAAACTAGGAAGCTTGTCCGATAGTGGGACTTTTTCTCTTGACAGTCACCGGAGACTTGGCTCAATTTGCGGTAAATGCTACGCTTGATCGAATACCATCCGATGTGCAACGTACTGTCAAGAGTGCATTTCTTGATTCCGTGGGTTGCGCCATAGCTGGGACTACCACTTTATCCAGCAAGATTGCATCGAATTGGGTCAGGCGGAACGGTGGGCGTTCCGAATCCACCCTGTTCGCTGACACCTGGAAAGGTCCTTCTTCTAGCGTCGCGTTTGCCAACACGGTTTCCGCCAATGCCCTCGACTTTGAACCTGTAGGCCCAGAGAGTCACGTCTGTGCAGTAACAATACCCTCAGCTCTCGCAGTGGCAGAGGCACTTAACTCCACGGGGAGAGATTTTCTGACGGCACTTGTTCTAGGAATTGAAGTTTCTGGAAAAATAGGTGCCGCCCTAAAACGATTTGACAGGAACAAGTACAGGGATTGGCCAGTACTCGGACACACTCACGCCGTGTTTGGCGCTACCGTCGCGGCAGGCAAACTCTTGCATCTTGATTCGGACCAGATGCTGAATGCGTTTGGAATAGCTGGCTACAGCGCCACCCTGCCCACTCTCAAAAGAATGTTCAGAAACCCCCCTGCGCCCATGACCAAGTATGATAACCTAGGCCTGCTTTCTCAGGCGGGCGTTCAGGCTGCGTACCTTGCGAAGGACGGTTTTACTGGTGACAAATCCGTATTGGACGGGGAAGATGGATTCTGGAAATTCAGCGGTTACCCGGAGTGCAATTGGCAGGCACTCGTTCCTCCTAAAGATAATTCTTGGTACGCGCTGGAGTTATGGTTCAAGCCGTATCCTGTTACTTCCTACACTATCACTGCCCTGGATGGGGTCATGTCAGTAATTCACAAAGAAAAAATAGAACTGGAGGACATCGAAGAGATTTCTATCGGGACACGCCCTCAATTTCCCGGTTCGCTAAACAAGAAAATAGAAACTTCGCTCGATGCTTGGTTGAGCTGGCCGTTCAGCGTCTCGGCTCTAGTGAATAACGTAAGACCCCTAAAGGATTGGCAATCGGAGCGTGTCTATACGGATAAGAAAATCCTGGACTTTATGGATCGAGTAAAAATCGAAGAGTTGAGCCGCGCAGCCTTGTCGACAGAAAAACCGATGTGGGAAGGCTGGAGTCCTGCTAAAATTTTCATCAAAACTAAGAAAGGACAATTCGAAGGAATGACCTACTACCTTAAGAGACTTACTGATCTGGAGCTTGAAAACAAGTTTACTGAGAATGTGCAGGGTGTAGTAGGCTCCGAGGATTGTAGGAAGCTCCTGAAAATGTGTAAGGATATTGAAAACCTAGAAAATATCTCTAAATTGCCACGACAGTTTGCCTCGAAATAGTTAACGGAATTTGTACTTTGTTTTAAGAAATTCATACTACTTGTTGACAAAGGACTGCTTGACTCATCGCCTGCCAGGATTAGTGTTTGAAAAGTGAACCGCGAGATCAGAGTCGCTGTCACGTATTCCGTAAGAGCTAAGATCGCTTATGAGATCGCGCTGGGGCTTTCGGGTTTAGATTTCTTTCGCGGTGACAAGATAATTGTGACGAATGGTGTCCAACTAGAGGGCTTGAACGACCTAGGTGGGCCGCTGCTCCTCGAGAAAGAGGAACAGGATCTAGTATTTCTGAACCCTTCATCAATATCATACATGGCATCAAACGGAAAGGGCCCCTATGATCACCCGGTAGATCTCCGCGTTATCGCTGTCTTTCCTTCTTGGGATCGTCTGTGCTTTGCTGCAAAGAAAGACCTCAACATGGCAACGCCTATGGAGATCTCACAAAGAAAACTCCCACTGAAACTCTCGACTAGAGCACAAAACCAGTACGGGAGTACGGCCTTTGCATTAAACAAAGTACTCAATTACTATCAATGCAGCATCGAGTACATCGAAAAAATGGGAGGCCAAGTTGATCGAGTCGTAAATCCACGCGACAACACGAGAATAGATGGAATAAAGCATGGCATGTATGATTTAGTGTTTGACGAAGACATTACAGGTTGGGGAGAGACCGCACTCGAAAACGGCATGGTTTTTCTTGAGCTGGATGAGGGATGCTTCAGAATGATGGAAGAGCTCGGCTTCTGTAAAAAGACAATTCCAAGGTCGAAATTCTCACGTCTAGAGAAGGACGTCGAGGCTCTCGAGTTTGGCGGATGGCCACTGTGCTGCAGAGCAGACAAGTCGGAGGACGTTGTCTACCACATCACTGAAGCCATAGATCGCAGAAAAGAATCGATTGTCGCGGACGGAAGTAAAGTGAACATGCGAAATATCTGCAGAGACACCGAGGAAGGTCCATTGTGCATTTCGCTACATCCGGGCGCTGAAAGGTACTACAAAGAATTCGGTTATCTTTGATCTTACCTACTATTTCGATTTGTTTCGAATCTTACTTTCTTGATCCAGCTCTTTGAAAGCTTCCTCCGCTTCCTCGAAAGACTGCACACCGCATGGAGCCCCACAGTATCCCGTCACTTGCAGCAAGACCTCCGCGATCTCTTGCCTGGTCGCACCGCAGTTAATGGCTCCCTTAACGTACCGTTTCAAGATCTGCGGCTGGAGTGCAGCCATCAGCGCCACGTTTACGAGCATCCTCGTTTTCTTTGATATTCCCGGTCTGGACATGATCGTCCCCCAGAGTGACTCGGTCAGGTACACGCGCAACGGGCGATTGAAATCTGTCAGGCTATTTGCATTAAGCCCCGCAGCTTTCTTTCCCAAAAATGAAATTCGCGTCTTCGTTCCTAGCTCAAACCTATCTACTTCTTTTTTCGTATCGGTCACCGATGTGCCTCACGTCTGACATGAGCTATGAAAAATGGATTAGAAATACACCACTATTGGTGAGTTTGCACTTAACCCTGAATCCATAGAAGCGCACGCTTTTATTATGAATCAGATTTCATAAGAGCCTATGATTATCGACGCACAGCATCATTACCGGGCCATCGGTCCCATTTCAGCTGATATGAAATCGCGTCTGAGATGGATGGACGAATCTGGAATTGATGTAGCGGTCCTTACCAATAACACGCAAGTGCTAACGAAGAGTGTGCAGGGAAAGGATGATTTTGGGTTGACGACCTGGATCCGGTGGAATGACGAACTTGCCGAGGTAGAAAGACAGCATCCCGATCGCTTTGTGGCTAGCCCGTCGATCCCCATTTTTGATGCGAAAACTGCCTTGAATGAGTTAGAACGGGTCGTCAGTACAAACGAAGCCAAGGCCGTTATAATCCAGCCGCTCAAATGGAGGATCGATCAAGGGTATCTGGATCCTTTCTACGAGAAATTGAACGACCTCAGATTACCTTTGTTCTTTCATCCAGTCAACACCGACTTGGTCGTAGACAAAGCCGTGGACGAAATGAGAGGTGTGTATGGTTTCGCCTTCAACACGACCATTGCACTTTCTTGTTTCATGACTTCCGGAATCCTAGATAAGTACCCACATCTGAAACTCGTGATTCCTCACCTCGGTGGTGCGCTGCCGTTCCTCTTGGGCAGGTTGGACCTAAAGTACGATACAGGGAATTATCAGGCGTCCCGTCCTCCCTCAGAATATTTCGGTAACTTCTACTTTGACGTGGTTGCATATTCGAAAAAGGCAGTTGA
>JAPCJV010000063.1 GCA_027886785.1 Nitrososphaerota archaeon
AAGGAGATACTTGTCTCGGGTGTCAAACAGGAATATTAGTAATCATAGTCATTTTGAGTTGAGATGTTTATGATCCATAACGATCGAATAGTCAGCACGGATTTTCACCCGAGCGATTTCGAAAAACGAAAGAATCCCACAATGGATGAACACCGGTACGATCATGATCATGTTATTATCGGGGACAAGCTTCGGCAAAAGTAGGACGGGGCGTTATGAACTGATTTCTTTTGTGGAGTCACCAATTTTTTGAATCTTTTGCTCTAAATCGTCCATCGCGCTTTAACGACAGATTCCATCTATCACTGTTTGAGGTTCATAGGATGATTTTGTAAGATACCTGCAAGCACTCTCCTCATAGTGAGCTAAGCGAGGCAAGGGGAATCTAGTTCCAAGGATTGGTGCTAAATTCCTACACTGGAAAAAATAAGAAAAGATCACGTACCACTCTTAAGCAGTTTTGCGATCATACGTTGCATAATTGTGGTTATGGACTTATTTGGTGTTAATACTGGCGCCGGAAATGGTCTTGTGATTTGCAAAAGTGTTTCACTAGCATAAGGTAGATCTGCTGTTCCAAATACATCTATGTGGAGCTGAAGTTAGAGCAATTGGGCTCCGTTATGGCTCGCGATTACTTTGACTCTCTTGATCAAAGTGCCACCTCTTCAATCAATAACGATGCAATAGGTCCTTTCAACGCCATATTTCCGGCAACCAAGCCGTCTGGTTGATCCTGATCATTCATGACATAGACGTATATAGTACGTAATACCCATTACAACGTAGTGAATTTTATGAGTACCAGAAGCACAGCCAACAAAAAGAGTCAAGTCTTACAAGTCTCCCCAAAGACCGGCATCGCATCAGCTACTTCGCAGCCCAGCGGCCTAACAAGAGGTTTCGACAATATTTTTGACGATTTTCGAAATTCTTTCAATGAAATGATCGCGCCATTCACTCCTCTTACGACTCTACCAGGATCCATGAACGAACTTCCGACAAGATACGCTTTCGTAGATCTGGTTGACAATGGTGACCAATATGTAGTCACCGCGGAGCTTCCGGGCTTCAACAAGGATGACGTTGACGTCCAGGTGAACAAGGAAGGGTTGCTCATCAGGGCAGAAACGAAGAATCAGACCGATCAGAAAGGAAAGAACTACCTCCACAGGGAGAGAGCGTACTCATCTTTCGAGAGAGTTATCGGCTTTCCTGAAGAAGTGAACCCCTCCAAGGTCGAAGGACAAATGAAGGACGGGATTCTAGAAATCAGGATCTCTAAACGAGAGGCAAAGCCAGAAGAAAGATTGACCAAGGTCTCTCTCCGTTAAGCACGAGAATGGATAGATGCAATTCCTTTGCATCTCCATCCTTTCCTTCCCTAATTTTTTCTTTTTTCTACCTAAGTTCACCTTTAGCTATTCCTTTCTCACGTTTGTTGGATAGTTTGAGGAAACTCTGACATCTCAAACCCCTTCATGACCTCGATCCCTGCAACAGTTACAAACTTACGAAGATCCTTATTCTCGAAGATATGCTTCCAGAGAATTTGATTAGAGAGGATTGGAAAAGAAATCGAATCCGTGATCAAAGGCCGTGCGAACGTCTTGCACAGGGTATATCCTACCACACTTATTGCATCTTGCTCCCACATTGATGGCATTCCGTCCGAGTTTACTGGGAATTTTGTCCACACCTTTAACATTCGGAAAGAACCGAGTACCGTTACAGTATTCGCCATTCGCTAATCTATTTGCACAACTGTATGCATGAAGTATCTTAGGCATCGTGATGTGATAGCGTATTTCGAATTTTAGTCTTGGGGTGTACACCGCGTGAGTCCACCTTATTACTAACTCCGATGTCTTTCGACATATGCAAAACAAAATGGAATCAAAAAATATAGCTGTTGCGGGAACTTGGGCTTTCGTAATCGTGGTAAGCATCGGTTACTTTTGGAATGGACTGGGTACATTTCTTTTGTACCTAATTTTGTTCACGCTAGCGATGATATTCACGGGAGTGCTTGCGTTAGCGCCTAACTCAGAAAAAGTGACGCAAACCGACCAAGCAAAGCAGGCCCTAGTCGCGCAATAAGACACACTGATGAATGGTTTCCTTATGGAGGGAAGCGCCCCCCATGAGGGAATTGTCTAGATAGTTTCATGTGAGCAGGAAACCCGATCAAGGGGCAGAATTAAGAAACGAATGACCGAACTGCCCTTATAGTACAGCGCATAGTAATGATAGGTTTGGAATATTATGACAATTTACAAAAACCCGGAACAAATGGATCGAGCCGTAGAACGAGCAAGAACTAGCGTCTTTGTCCAAAGAGTAAAACATGCGAAGCTCGACCTTCCCGCCAATAATGACCTTATTTCTGGGCTCTTCGAGGACTCTCAATGGAAGTTCGTTTGCGCGGATCACATGCCGGCAAGGTTCGTAGACGAGAAACAGCTAAAGAAACATTTCGAAGAAGAGGTTCACAAAGGACGCCGCCGGTCAAATAGTATCTGACCGTTAATCTCTGGATTCCGCAATCTCGACTAGGATGAAAGCAATTGCCCACAGATACTGCCGGAATTGATGAAGCCATAGCGAGGGTAAGTGAGATAGCAAATCGATTGAATAATCATTTTACGAAAGAGGGAATCGAAAACAGAGTCACAACGAATCAAATCGTCGATGACACGATCGCAGGGCCGGACTTGGGAATAAATTCTGAAGGGGTTTCGACAGTTATTGCAGGCAACAGAATCACTTCCCGTCAGGAGGCCGACATTGTTCGCCGCCTCGAAGAACTCAAATCTCTTTTGGATAAAATGAGAAGCGGAAAGAACCACCAAAGTAAAATTAGATTGCTAATAGATTCCTTCAGCGGAGTGGAAACTGTGATCCGTACTTTTTTGATTGGGAGTCAGTTTATCGCTCGGATTGTGAGCCGCTAGATTTTGATCCTAACAGGGAAAAACGCCCTGTCATGAACCTTGGTGCATTTATCACAGCTATTGACCAGTCTAGACATGGGTGGGGCATTCACCGTCGATAGCTAATGAGAAGAAAGACCCCGGATCGCAGACGATCCTGTGACAATCTGATAACTCTTGCTGACGAGGTGGAAAAATAATTGGACCGCTTCATGGTAGTTTGAACTTTCAGATTAGTGCGGGAGGTGGGATTTGAACCCACGAACCCCTAAGGGACGAGGTTTCCTATTCAAAGAAACCTAAGCCTCGCGCCTTTGACCAGGCTGGGCGACCCCCGCAAAGTTAAGATCTAGACCTCTCCTTTCTTTTTATTTAAAAAAGAATGTGTCGCACGCATTTGGTGCAGATTTTCCCGATAAAGCATCCTTGCATATTTTATAGCCCGGGGGCTTTAGGCGTACATGAAACTCTTGGAGGTCCACGATAACATCCTTTCGCTTATCGGGCACACTCCTTTGGTCAAGCTCTCCAAAATTGGAAAAAGGTTGAAAGCTCCTATTTTTTGCAAACTCGAATTCCTGAACCCCGGCGGCTCTGTGAAAGATCGAATTGGCATTTCCATGCTAAAGGACGCTGAAAAGCGAGGCATAATTTCGAGGGGAGGGACGGTGGTCGAACCGTCGTCAGGAAATACCGGCGTCGGACTTGCGCTTGCCTGCGTTCTGCTAGGATACAAGCTTATCGTGACCATGCCCGATAAAATGAGCGAGGAGAAAAAGAGACTGCTAGAAGCTTACGGTGCAAAAGTAATTGTCTGCCCTTCGGCCAAGCCACCGGGAGATCCGGAGCAATATATTTCAGTCGCAAAAAGAATTTCCAGAGAAACGCCTAACTCCTTCATGCCTAATCAATACGAGAATAAGATGAACCCCGAAACTCACTATCACACAACCGGTAGGGAGATCTGGGAACAGACGGAGGGAAAAGTAACTCATTTCGTGGCAGGAGTTGGAACCGGGGGCACGATTTCGGGAGTTTCAAAGTTCTTGAAAGAAAAGAATCAAAAGGTGAAGGTCATTGGAGTGGATCCCGAAGGTTCTGTCTATTATAATGCTTTCAAAGGCCGAAAGAACTTCAAGGCCCGGCAATACAAAATCGAGGGTATCGGAGAGGATTTCATTCCCAAGACAGTTGACCTATCCCTGATCGACGAGATCGTAAAAATCTCAGACAAGGAGGCGTACTTGATGTCTAGACGGCTCGCCAGGGAGGAGGCCCTGCTGACGGGAAGCTCTTCCGGGGCGGCGGTAGCAGGGGCTTTGAAGATCGCTAAAAATCTGAAGAAGGATGACTTGGTTGTGACCATTTTGCCCGACAGAGGCGAGCGCTATCTCTCGAAATTATACGACGATAGTTGGATGAAAGACCAGGGATTTTTGCGAACCTATCATATCAAAAAGCGTCAATCAGTCCACCCCCAAAAGCCCGGAAAAAATAGAGCAGGAAGGGTAAAGAATGAAAAGCTCTTACGGTAGAGCCTTTCACTCAGAAAAACAGTAACTGAACGGTTCTAACCCAGATTCAGGTCTGGGAAGGATGCTTGAGAGACTCCGAGTTCTGCTTGAAGAGATCGGATTCTCGTCGCATACTTTACCATGTCAGTATTGTTGTTCTGGACCTTCGCGATCCTATATGCCTTCCATGTCTTCCTTAACGCGCCCCATGTTTGACCGGTTGTGTAAGCCATTTGTTGCTTCGAGAACTTGAGAGGGAAACAACAACTATTGTTTGGCCGAGTAAAGAACTTTTGACAATTCGCTCCACATCGCTTAATTTTAAGGCGTTTACCTCCCTGTAATTGGGCTTATCTCACGCTCTAAAGAGGCGAAAATGTTCCTAAGGTGATATCAACGGAGGGAAAAAAGCGTATGTTTCTTGCATAATTTTGTCACCATTATTTCACTTCAACTGAAAGTTTTGTGGCCACTATCGTTTTTTGGCTGCTTGGCTGAGGGTCGTGCGCTTCCAGAATGCTCGCCCTTAAACCCTGCTCTTTCGCGGAAAGGCAGGTGTATGCCTCTTTCCGTACCTATCTGGCAAAAATGGGTTTTTTTCTCTATCCGCGGGAGTTTGATTGCGCTGGGTCAGAGCATCCTTTCGTGGATCTCGCGGGGAGGATGGGTGCATTCTACTGGGCATTTGAGTACAAGTCCGAGAGCGACAGCATTTCTCGAGGGCTGGAACAGATTCGAGCATACTCTCAGTGGTTCGATTACGTGGTTCTAGTTACGGAGAAACTTCTGGACCACAGCCGCAGCAGTCTTTTCTGGGATCTAAAGAACTCGGGAGCAGGCATATGGAATTACATTCCGGGATCGGAAAGATGCGTCGAGCAGGTCAATCCCATTCTTCAGGCACCCGAAGCGGGAAACAGACGACATGTAGGGGCCAGATTTAGGGCTCTTCAGAATCCCAGGAAGAGAAAAAGCACCAATGCCCTGATCGATGGTGGACAGCTGCATCTTTGCAGGTTCGTATAGGCGCAGACTATAGAATATTAGAAATTCTCTGATCGGTTTCTTGCTATATGGTACACCCAATAGATCTATGCAAAGGCCATATAGTACCGGGTTATTCTTGGCCTTATGCCGCGAACAATTCAGTTGCGGAAGATGCGACAAGAGACGCCGAGGCTTAGGCACATCCACGTGGATCACGCCCATACGAGAGACGACACCTGCAGATGCAAAACCTGCTGGAGATGCTACGGATTCTGTTCTGAGCTCTCCAAATCGAAACCCGAGATAGCCTACGGATTTAATCAGTTCCTTAACGAGCAGTTTGCCAACTAATTCTTTGCAAAACCCTCTTTTTTGGTTAGAACTAGAGCAGTTGGCGTTGAATGTATTTCCACACCGTTAGTTCAGGGGGCCGGTGGGGATAGTAATCCTTCCGCGAATCCCAATCGTATAGTTGTTTGATGTACTCTAGCGCTTCTTTTTCACTTTCAAGATTCTTGGTAGATTCTTCTTCTCCGTAGATTCTTTGCACAAAACTAGTGCCATCAAAAAAGATGATGGTTCCTCCCTCATGATGCGCCGTCCGGAAGGATTTGCCCTTTCGCAACTTTTCTAGGATCATTCTCTGAATCTCTTGGGTTTGCAGGATCTCCTCGCTGCTTGGAGGGACTTGTTTCTCTTTTTCTACGGTCTCTAGCACCCGCTGATCATAGAGATTCATTATGCTCGAGGGAATCGCTGTACGATCGTTTATCGAGTTCAATTTTCCACTCCAATAAGTAAAAGCTCTATTGGATTTCATCAAAAATTCATTCTCCGTAGACCAGCTGCGGGGAACCCAACAATCCACTTCGAGAGAATACCAGTTTCTCTCCGGCAAAGCTGCGATGTAGGTTAGCTTCAGCTTTATCGCGCAGCTCGTCAAGCCAGTTTCTCCCACATAAACTAAGTCGCGGCCCTTCGGCTCCGCGCGCTCTAACAGAATCCCGGTGATAGACTCCATGTTGTATTTGACGGCAAGGGGCGAATGAGAATCCCAAAAATAGGTCAGGTACTCTTTGGACCAATCTTGAGGCGTTCGCTCGGGATATTTGATTGACATTCAGTTCACAGCATTATTGGAATCCGCCCTTTAAGGAACTTAATAATGGACCGGCTGGGATTTGAACCCAGGACCTCCCGCGATCTAGTCGCGCATTCTGGGAATGCACAAAGATTGCAAGGCGGGCGTTGCTACCGCTGAACTACCGGCCCCAGAAGTTGGGTCGTTTCGCTTTTTTGGATTTTTAAGAAGTGTGCCAAAAAAATTGGACGGTTCGTGGACTATCAAAAGAGTCGCCGGCGCGCGATTTTGTTCATCATCTCGAACTATTTTCTCAGATCGCCCGTCGTAGCCACGCGCGCCAGCAGGAGTAGGTACTTCTATTTCCATTATGATTAAGCTTGCTTTGAAGACAATTCGCTGGGAGAAGCACTCGAAGGCTGACCGGTCAAAACAACCCGAACGTCCACTGCTTTACAGGCTTTTTCATAAACGAGTAAGGGATTGATATCAATCGAATCAATGTCCTTTAAATCCATTAGCATCCTCCCCACCGATTTAATCACAGAAATGATCGCACCCAAATCCAAGGGTTTGGAATCTCGAAACCCGGTGAGCAAGGGGGCCGCCCTAATTTCTAAAAGCATGCTTTTCGCTTCTTCATCAGACACCGGCGCAAGCCTAAAGGATACATCCTTGTATAACTCTACGTAGATTCCCCCGAGTCCAAACATTACCGTAGGACCGAACTGTTTGTCTCTTGTCCCTCCGATCACAAATTCGTAGGTTTTCGGCGCCATCTTCTGAAGGTACACGCCCTCAATTCGTGCAGTCCGATTGTGTTTCTTGACGTTTCGGATAATTTCCGTGAAGCTTGACTTGACTTCTGAGGGAGAATTTATTCCAATTTTTACTCCACCGACGTCTGTTTTGTGTAGGACGTCCTGGGAGACAATCTTCATGACAAGAGGGAAACCGATCTTTTTGGAGATGGTCAGGGCTTCTGTAACGGTCCTTGCCATGCCGGCCTTTTCCACGGGGATCCCGTAGGCTCTTGCGAGTTTCTCTGATTCGAATTCAAAAAGGGAAGATCTACCCGATTCTTTCGCCCTAGAAATTAATTGAACGGAAACGCGATTCCTTGCCGTTTCGATCGATGGTGCGAGGGACAAGAATGAAGAAAAATTCATGCCCCGGAATCTTAAGCGTATAGTTCCGATGAGTTGTGAAAAAATTGTTACTCAGAAAGAATCTATCTCTTGAAAGCTTTTTTTACGATCTCAAGAACAGAAGGCTCTTCACGGGGGCCTGTGGCTCAGATCGCTAGCTTTTTGCTGGGGAGAGCAGCCAGGCAGAGCGGAGGACTCTTAATCCTTAGGTCGTGGGTTCAAATCCCACCAGGCCCGTCCGTCACTAGTAAGAAGAGCTCCTAGCTGTTCCCTCTCTTTTCTTCTCTGAGGGAAAAAATCATTCTCGTATGTATGTGATTCGTACCTAAATGCCTCCCATGATGAAGGAGCTTCGGCCGTTGATTTTCAGCGGAGTATCTGTATAGATCTTGGAGCAGAACTGCGAGACCACAAGTGCGATGACCCTGAAAATTGTGACTGTTGTAAAAATGTACGAACTCAGTGAGGAGGAGTCTAAACAACTGTAAGAGCTCTATGCTAGATATCGAAAATGGGTCGAAGAAGATCCTAAACTCAAGGAGATTCTTAAGTCGGATTA
>JAPCJV010000064.1 GCA_027886785.1 Nitrososphaerota archaeon
CCTTAAGGAATCAATCGAGATTTGCAGGGGAATTTGGGCGAGGAATCCGGTGAATTACTCAGGAAAAGTGTTTTCCATCAAAAATGTAAAGTCTCTAGTTTCTCCTCCTGGAAAAATCCCTATCTATATCGCGGGATGGAAACCGCAAATGCTTCGGCTCGCGGGCAAACATGCTGATGGTTACGTTGCAAAAGGAGGAGAATCGATCAAATCACTCAGCCAAATAGTATCTTCAATAAACTCGTTCTCGCAGGATCCCACCCAGATCGATACCAGTGCCTATCTGTTGACCCTTGCTGCAAATTCAAAACAAGAAGCCCTGCAGAAAGCGAGGAGAGATCCCTTTGTGGCGTACATGCTGTCGGTTCAAGACGATTACTTGTACGAAGGAACTGGAATAGATCCCAGCTTGAAGAAACCCATCGCGGAGAATTATTTCAAGGGAAATCTCCAGGGCGCCTTTGATTCCATCAAAGATGAGATGCTCGAATCTTTTACTCTTCTAGGGACGGCAGATGAAGTGTGCGATCGAATCATGGAATACAAGAAAATTGGACTGAAGCTCCCGATACTCCAACCCATAAGTATGAATCATGAAGACATTGACAAAGTAATTGAGGCTGGGAGCATGCTTATTGACGATGAAATATCAATGAAAGCCAGCCATTGAAACCGGCCAAGATCCCACGGCTCGCCGTACCTCCCGAATTCGTGTACCGACTCTTTTACCCTCAGATTCCCATAGTCGTTACCGCCGCGTTTCATGCCGCGGTTGCCGCAATGCCTGCCGTGAGCTGCATTTCAATTTCCAACGATCCGCCCACCATAGCCGCCGCAGTAGGAAAATCGCTCCGGACAAACCGAATCTTGAAGAGAGCGAAGACTTTTGGCATCAGCTGGTTTCACTTCAAAGATCGCAAAATACTGGAGCTGCTTTCAGTATCTGGAAAGAAAGGAAACAAATTGAAGGAGCTTCGTGTCCCCTACAGGACCTTATTTGGAACGCCGATCCCGAGGAGTTCGATGGCGTATGTGATTTGCAAAAAGAAGAACGTGATAGATGTGGGAGATCACGATCTTTTCGTCGGTCATGTAATCGGAGCGATGGCTTCGACGGATTTCGACGAGTATTGGATGTTCTCTGACTATAGGCCCGTTCTGTACCGCGGGAGCGCTTTTCGAGCTCCTTTTACCACCATCAAGCAAAAATCAGTTTAGTAGATAAAAGATCTTAGCTGAAGAAACCCTCCGACTAATTTTTCCGTTCTTCTTCAGATACTCCAAGTGAGCCGCGGTCTCCATCATCGCCGCGCGCATCTCCCATGGTGTCAGCTTGCTCCATGAACCAGAGTACCATTTCAGCTTGGATGCCACTTCATAAACAGAATGATCTCCGGAAGCTTTGATATTTTTGTCAGGTCGTAATGCACTTACGCATTCCGCCAATCTTTGTCCGTGGTGCCTTTCTATTTCGAGAAGCCGTTGTTGCAAATTTCTGAAGAGGAATTCATGACTCGGAAGAACCATCGAGACGTGCCCTAATTTTCTAAGAGATCTGATTGAATTCAAATAATCTCCGAGAGGGTTTCCCGAGTATAGAGGAGACAGCGAAATGTTGGGTGTAATGGTCGGCAGAACGTGGTCTCCAGAGAACAGAATCTTTTCAGATTTTTCATAAAGACAAATAGTACCTCTGGTGTGGCCGGGAGTGTGTATCACTAGGAACTCGAACTTGCCCACGCGCAGTTTTTCCCCGCCGTGAAGTCGTTTATTTGGGATTGCGGGATAATGGTCTCCCAGGAATCGTTCACTGGAACTGATGATACTGATCAACTTCTGCTTCGGCGCGCCGTTACGGATCAGCCATCGCCGGAGCTCTTTGAGTAATTTTTCCAGCTGTTCCCGATTCCTTTTGATTGCTGTTGCGTCGTAGGCGTGAATCAGGAGTTTGGCACCCGGAACCTCCTTCTTCAATCGAGAAGAAAGGCCAAAGTGGTCTGGATGCAAATGAGAAATAATGATCTGATTCAGCTTTGCAAGTTTTAGATCCAGACTCTCAAATGCAGAAACTAGGGCGTGATAAGAGGCGTCTCCGCCCCACCCGGTGTCGATGAGCAAGCTCTCGTTTCCATCCTTCACCAAATACGCGAATACGCTTTTGAGTTTGGGAACCGGAACCGGAAGAGTAAGCTTGTAAAATCCGGGAAGTATCTCCTCTACGTTTCGTGGCACGCTCTAATCTCCAATATACGGGCAGAGCGTATCTTAGCGATTTTCCTTGTTTCGGATTAGATTATCCATAAAAAACTCGCCGGCGCGATAAGAAGTGCGGACCAGAGGACCCGAGGCGACGTATTTGAAACCCAGTGATTCGCCCAGCTCTTTCAGCTCCTTGAATTTAGAAGGAGGAATGTATTCTTCGACTTTTAGGTGCCAGTCCGACGGCCTCAGATACTGTCCAATTGCGAGAACATCTACACCGATCGTTCGAAGATCTTCCATCGTCCCAAAGATCTCCGAATCAGTTTCACCCAGTCCCAGCATAATGGATGATTTCGTGTATATCGAAGGATCCATCTGCTTGACCAAATCCAACACCTTTAGCGATTGTCTGTAGTGGGCGCGTCGATCCCGAACTTTTGACTGGAGCCGTTCGACTGTTTCCACGTTGTGCGCGAACACATCGGGCCTTGCATCCACTACTTTTCTTATTGATTCTGCATTCCCCTGGAAATCGGGCGTAAGAACCTCGATCAATAGATCAGGATTTCTTACCCGGGTTTCGAGAATAGTCCTTGCAAAATGATCGGCTCCCCCGTCGGGAAGATCGTCTCGATCAACAGAAGTTAATACGATATAGTTAAGGCCCATTTGTTTTAGGGCAATGCCGATCTTTACAGGCTCCATTTCATCCACGACTTTGTCAGGGTTACCACTCTTGACCGCGCAGAATCTGCAACCTCTGGTGCAAGTGTCACCGAGGAGCATGAACGTGGCAGTTCCACCGCCCCAGCACTCACCAATGTTTGGACAGTGCGCCTCTTCGCAAACCGTATGGAGTCCCAAATCCCGGGAGAGGACTTTCAGTCGCTTGTAGTTCTCCCCTGAGGGCATCTTCACCTTCAGCCATTCAGGTTTAGGTGCGAGAGTTGATTTTTGCAAGTTTTTCGATCAAACCGAGAAATTTTTTCGCTGGTACGAAGGATAGGTCAAGTGTCGTTATATATGTCCGGATAGAACAATTTTGCAGCTCGGGATATGAAATAATTATGAAAAGGATGGTCAAAGTTGTAAAAGTTTTACCTTTCGTGGCGGATTTCGAACCGTAGAGGGATAAGTTACGTTGGGAGCAATCAAGATCAAATCGGAGCCACCCGGCCCGAAAGCGATGCAGGTTGTTTCAGAAACCAGAAAAATTCTGTCGCCATCCATCGCTAGGAATTATCCGCTGGTCGTGGAATCGGCGCATGATTGTATTGTGAAAGATGTGGATGGCAACGAGTACATTGATTTCAATTCCGGCATCGCTGTCTTGAACGTCGGGTCGACTAATGAGTTCGTTTTGGACGCCGTCTCAAAACAAGCTAAGAAGTTTCTCCATTATTCTTACACCGATTTCTATTACGAAAACATTAACGAATTGGCGGAAAAGCTCGCCAAAATCTACCCAGGCGCGGAAAAGACTCCCAAGCAGATCTTTTACGGCAATTCTGGAGCCGAGGCAAACGAAGCCGCCATAAAACTTGCGAGATACCACACCAAAAGACCCAGATTGCTCGCCTACACAAGTGCTTTCCACGGCCGCACTGTGGGTACGGTATCTCTGACTGCTAGCAAACCTGCACAGGTCAAAGGGTTTTCTCCGCTGCTTTCTGGTGTGGACCATGTCCCCTATCCCTACTGCTACAGATGCCCCCTCAAGCTGGAATATCCAAAGTGTGGGTTTGCATGCATCGATTACATTCAGGACCAGTACTTTGACAAATATGTACCTCCCGAAGAAGTGGCCGCGTTTTTCATCGAAGCGATCCAGGGAGAAGGCGGGTACGTGGTGCCCCCCGACGATTATTTCATCGAGCTCTTCCGGAGATTCAGAAAGTACGGGATTCTGTTTGTTGCCGATGAAGTGCAGTCCGGCATAGGAAGGACCGGAAAGTGGTTTGGGATAGAACACTTTGGAGTTACTCCTGATATGATGACTCTCGCAAAAGCGCTCTGCGGAGGTTTACCGATCGGGGCACTGGTAGCCGATGCTTCCCTGATGAACTGGGAGCCGGGGGCGCACGCGAGTACTTTCGGAGGAAATCCCGTTTCTGTTGCTGCCGGTCTTGCCACACTGGATTTCATTGAGAAGAACGATCTTCTGGGGAATGCTCGAAAGCAGGGAGAGTACATGCTAAAGATCTTCAACGAGTGGAAGGAAAAATACGAAATTATCGGAGACGTCCGGGGGAAAGGGTTGATGATCGGAATCGAGATCGTGAAAGACAAGGTATCAAAGGCCTTCGCCCCAGAGTTAGCAAATCAAATTGTTTCAAAAACCTGGAAGAGGGGTGTTCTGGTGATCACATGCGGCAAGTCCACCCTGCGTATCGTTCCGCCCCTGACCATTACTAGGGAGCTCGTTGACGAGGCGCTTCCAGTACTTGAAAGCGCGATCAAAGAAGCAAACGAAACCAGGTAGGAAAATTATCCCTTTTTCGCGATGAAATAGAGACTTGGAGAACCTTCCGAGTATTTTTGGAAGGGCCCCGAAAGTACTTCAATAGTGGTAAATCCCGTTTCGGAAAGGATTGCTTCTAGCTGCGGCCTCGAATAAAATCGAAGCACCATCCGGTCATTTTGGAGCTCTGAAACTCCTTGTCGCTCCAAGAGATAGTAGGCATGCCAGTCAACCAGATCAGGAGCCACCTTAGTACTAAAGTTTGCACGAATTAAGACCGAATTTTCGGTTCCCGAAGAGTTAGCAATCGGAAAAAATGCGTCGATGAAGGGGGCGTTGAGCAGATTTTCCTTGACTCCGAGCGCGTTTTCGGTATCCAAAACAAAGACCCCATTTTTCTTTAAGATGGAATGTATTTCAGAAAACAACTTTCTGACCAGATCTTCATTCAGACCTGCGATGCTCCAGTACAGGCAAATTACCGCATCAAATGAATTTTCTCGGAAGGGGGGATGCAGAAAATCTGCCCTTGCAAGAGAGACTTGATTGTTCGAGAGTTTTTGGCAGGAGAGTTCTACCATTTCTTTACTCGCGTCAATACCGATGAAATTCCTTTGAGAACTATCATCCTTCAACAAGTTTGCGATGTGACTCCCCGTACCACATGACACATCAAGGATGCTCTTTGAATCAAATTTATTGAAAATCTCTTTGAGCCATTCGGCCTCTTTGGGATAATCTCGGTACTGCATTTCTAAGCGATCGTAGTATTTTGCAAATTCCGAGTACAATTTCGGAAATACAAAATCGCCTCCGCTCAATAGATCAGCTTGTCCGAAATTTCCAGAAATTTCTTCTTTTCCAAAAAAGCTGGTTGTCTGAGTCCCTTTCTCTGTGCGAGACTTAGAGCGAAATACTGGAGTTGCACTGCGTAATAGATTCCTTGCGTTATTTTGTCGTACGCTGAATCGAAGTCCAAAAGCAAACTGTTAACCCCAGCTTCGACCAATCTTGCATGCAGATTCTGCGAGCGCAGATCGCCTTCTCCATTAGGTAGAATAACTACGCAATCATTACCCTGAAGTGAAAAAAGATTCATGTGAGAAAACTCCTCCACTAGTTGATAGTCTCCAGGACCACCTAAAACCTCGCAATTCTTCGCGTAGCCGTACATCGCCAGCGGATAGTACTTACCACTTCCAACAAAGTGGCGTGCGCGCGGCGGTTCGCCAGAACCGTATCTTTCTTTTTGCGCGAGAGCCATAATCCTAGTGAAATCAGGTTGGTAAGGAGTTTTTCCCAAGATCGCACAAGCTGCCAACATAGAAATTGTAAATGAATTCGTGCCGGGGGTCAACCCAGGAAATTTCGTGAATTTCAGCGGCACAACTCGGGAAGAAACTTTTGCGAGATCGCTATTTTCGTTCGTCGTAATAGCGATAATTTCTTTCGATAGTTTTGCGGAAGCCCAGGCTGCTTCGACGTTTGCTTTTGTCCTGCCTGAAATAGATAGGATGAACACAGATTTGTTGCGAGCCAGCTCAGGGTACTGAATCAGATCATAAGGGTCCAACGATTTCGGAGCGAAATCGAAAAGGCGTTCGACGAACCCGCAAGCGGCAAGCGAGTCCCCCGCTCCAACGAATATCGCCTTGTCAGGGTCTGGGGGCCTCAAATTCAAGGAATCCAGATAGCTAACATAATTCGGAAGGTCCTGCCGCTGGGCTTCCATCTCCCCTTTTGTAGACTCGAAGGACAATTTGATCTTGTTCTCCAATCTCGAGTTTTTTAGAAATTCTGGAGTCTTGTTGAGAACGACTTCCTCCTTTCCCTCGTTATTCCCCTTTAGGGGGTCAATTAGTACCTGTAACAAATTGCGAAAGCAAGTATTTCCCAGAAAGGCGATGTGCCTGAAACCCTTATCGTCCTGAAAGTGGAGGCATAATCTCGCTTATGAAGTTAGATCAGAACATTCAGAAGTGGCTGCTCGAACCGGATCAACCTGTAGCGCAGTACTTTACTCTTGTCAGTCTTCTTGATCAAAAGCAGACCGATAGCAGAGTAAAGGAAGTTCATCTTCAAATTCCAAAACGTGGGTGGGCTAAGGATATTCTAGCCAAAGAAAAACAGGAAGGATACTGGGAAGAAAAAGGATCCCTCTACGAGCCAAAATATTTAGCAAGCAACTGGCGGATGATTGCGCTTTCCGACTTTGCCCTAACTGCCAAGGACAATGAAGGAATCCTAAAAGGGTGCGACGTGTTTTTTCACTATTGGCTTGGAGATGAAGACGCGTTTGAAAAGGAGGGGGAACTGTGCATAACGGGAAATCTGGCACGGTTCCTAACCCGATTTGGGTATTCGGAGGATCGGCGCGTCCAGAGACTGTTCGAGTGGCTGGTCAATACTCAAAAGGAGGACGGAGGATGGCACTGTTTCAAGTCGGACACCGGTACCCTAGACTGTTGGGAAGGGCTTGCCGCGTTTTCGGCTTTACCAAAGGAATTCCGATCTAAGAGGATTAATCGGTCTATCGAGAGAGGAGCGGAATTTTACCTCGAGAGAAGGCTGCATCAGGAGGGCGAAAAATACGAGCCGTGGTTTAGGTTTCACTATCCCAATCATTACTACTACGATTTACTCGTAGGTCTGGACGTCCTAACGTCGCTCGGATTCGCGGATGACAAACGACTCGGAGAAGCACTGGACGTGCTGAAGAAAAAGAAGCGATCTGATGGAACCTGGGCCCTGGATAAGGTACATCCCGATCTTGATCACGGAGCTGACTATATACTGAGAAATCCCAAACCAATCCCCTTTCTATTGGAAAAAGAGGGTGAACCCAGCAAATGGATTACGCTAAAGGCTCTACAAGTGCTGAAGCGAGTGGAAGAAGCCAGCTGATTCCTACCTGACCTTAACTTCCACTTGATGAATGGCGTTGTAGCCATACAGGTTCAAGTTCACCAAAGGTAGCTCAGGCTGCACATTGCCCTTTTGGTCAGTTGCCCTAACTCGGATGATAGTGTTTCCTTTTCGCTTTGGAACCCAGGTGAATTTCCACGGGATCCATGCGTATCTACCCAGCCTATTGTTGACGAGCGATGCACTCTTCCATCCTTCCCCGAAATCCAGTTCTACCTTTGTAATTCTTCCCAGTCCCGACCACGCTTTCCCTTCAATGGCCAAGGGTTTGCCTTTCTCAATTCTTTGTTTATTCCTAAGATTTGTGATGAAGGACTTTACTTTCAGATTCGTTATCGGCTCGGCTGCAAGCCTCCCATTGGTCTCCGTAAAATAGACGTATTTCTTGACGCTGAAGTGTCCTTGAAACGGCTCTCCCCCGTTTCTAAGGATGATTTCTCGAAGCCATTTCACTGATGCCATCGCGTACCAGCCGGGAACAATCAATCTTGCCGGAAACCCATGCCCCTTTGGAAGAGGTTTCCCGTTCATGCTGAGTGCGATGATCGTATCAGGATCGAGGGCTTTTTTGATGGGCAGACTACGGGCA